>JASHQO010000430.1 GCA_030039105.1 Xanthobacteraceae bacterium | reverse complement strand
GCGCAGGCCGACGACGTTCAGTCCGACCAGCGCGCCGGTCTGACCGAGCGCGAAACCGAACGGGATGATGTCGTCGCGCGCCGCCGACATGCCCGCCATCATCACGCCTTCGCCGATCCGCACATATTGGTGGATGGCGACGTGGCCGCCGAGGAACGTGTTGTCGCCGACGCTGACGTGGCCGCCGAGCACCACGTTGTTGGCGAGATTGACGTCGTTGCCGACCTGGCAGTCGTGGCCGACATGCGCGCCGACCATGAAGAAGCCGCGATCGCCGACTTTGGTGACGCCGCCGCCGTCCTCAGTGCCGGTGTTCATGGTAACGCTTTCGCGCAACTGGCAGCTCGCGCCGATGACGAGCTGCGTCGGCCCGCCGCGATAATGCACCGATTGCGGCGGCGTGCCGAGCGACGAAAACGGATAGACGACGGTGCCCTCGCCGATCACGGTGACGCCGGTGACGCAGACGTGCGAAATCAACCTCACGCCGCTTTTCAGCTCGACCTGCGGCCCGACGATGCAGTACGGCCCGATCTCGATATCGTCGCCAATGCGCGCGCCATCGGCGACGCGCGCGGTCGGATCGATCGCCATCTAATCCTCGGCAATCATGGCGCCGACCTCGGCTTCGGCAATGACCACGCCGTTGACCAGCGCCTTGGCGCGGTACCACCACATGTTGCGGCGGTTCGCTATCTTGTCGACGTGATATTCGATGGTATCGCCGGGAATCGCGGGCTTGCGAAATTTCGCCTTGTCGATGGTGAGGAAATAGACTTTGCGGCCGCGCGCCCCGGCGCCGAGGTGCCACAGGCACAGCGTGCCCGCGGTCTGCGCCATGCCTTCGATCACCAGCACGCCGGGCATCACCGGATTGTCGGGGAAATGGCCCATGAATTGCGGCTCGTTGATGGTGACGTTCTTGATGCCTATGGCGTGCTCGTCGGCGCGCATGTCGATCAGGCGATCGACCATGACGAAAGGATAGCGGTGCGGCAACAGCCGCAGAATGTCGTTGATCTGCAGCGCGTTGAGCGTCTCCCCGCTCATGAATCGTCCCCGTCGGGCGCATCGCCCTCGGACTTCGGCCCGCGGCGCGCCATGCGGCGCAGCCACATCACGCCGCGCAGCCACTCGCGCGCCGGCTGCGCCGGCCAGCCGTTATAGCGGGCGCCGGCAGGAACGTCGGTGATGACGCCGGACCGCGCCGCCAGCATGGCATGGTCGCCGATGGTGAAGTGGTCGGCAACACCGACCTGGCCGCCCATCATGACGTAGTCCCCCACCTTGACGCTGCCCGATATGCCGGTTTGCGAAACCAGCACGCAATGGCGGCCGATCGAGGTGTTGTGTCCGATTTGGACAAGGTTGTCGATCTTGGAGCCCTCGCCGATGACGGTGTCCCGGGTCGAGCCGCGGTCGATGGTCGAATTGGCGCCGATCTCAACGTCATCCTGAACGATGACGCGGCGGGTTTGTGGAATTTTCTGATGCCCTTTCGGGCTTGGCAGGTAGCCAAAACCGTCCAGACCGATGCGGGCGCCGGCGTGAACGATGACGCGATCGCCGATCATGGCATGGACGATCGTGGCATTGGCGCCGATCGCGCAGTCGCGGCCGATACGGACGCCCGGCCCGATCACCGCGCCTGGGGCGATCACCGTATTGGCGCCGATCTCGGCGTCAGGCCCGATCACGGCGAACGGATCGACCGTGACGCCGGCCTCGAGCCGTGCCGTCGGATGCACACGCGCATCCTCGCTGCGCCCGGTGACGCCAAACAGCGACGATGGCCGCAACGCATCGGGGAATAGCGCGCGGGCCACCGCGACAAAAGCCGGATAGGGCTGCGGCGTGACAAGGACCACCGCTCCCTTTGGCGCCGCGGCCTCGAAACGCGGGCCGACGAAGCAGGCCCCGGCGCGGGTCGCCGCCAACGCATCGAGATAGCGCGAATTGTCGATGAAGCTGATGTCGGTTGCGACCGCGGTGTCGAGCGGCGCGATATTGCCGATGCGGCGGTCGAGCGGATCCCCGGCGCGCGGCTTGGCGTGGGTCATCGCCGCGATCTGCTCGATCGTCAGCTCGCGACGCGATTGCAGGGTTTCCGCCATTGGCCCGTCCAGGTCGCGAACGTTTTTGGGCCGCGCTCAGAAATGCGTTCCGCCGCCGAAGGCAAAGAATTGAGTACGGTCGTAACCCTGCCTCAGGATCGGGTAGGCAAAATCGAAACGCAACGGTCCGAACGGTGAATCCCAGATGATGCTGGCGCCAGCCGACATACGCACCGCGGCGCTGTCGGCATACTGCATGCCGCACTGGCAGTAGAACGTGCCGCCGCCGTTGTTGATCAAGCCATTGACCTCGCCGGTCGCGGCAAACTGCGTTTCGCCCTTATAGCCCCACACCGATCCGGAATCGATAAACACGGCGCCGCGGAAGCCGGAGTCCTTGGGCAGGAAGTAGAACGGATACTGAAATTCAAGGCTGGCGCCCCAATAGTTGGTGCCGCCGATAGCGTCGTTCGACGTACCCGGCGTGACATCGCGCGGGCCAAGGCCGGCAGGCGCGAAGCCACGCACCAAGTTCGGGCCCATCTTGAAATCGTCGAGCATGCGCACGTCCTGCCCGCCCAAGCCGATCATGTTGCCGGCCTGCAGGTGCAGGATGCTGATGAGGTCCGGAACCACCTCGTAATAGCTGTGGAAGTCGACGATCGAGCGCATGTAGTCGACGTCGCCGCCGAGGCCGGCAAAATCCTGGCCGAAACTGACCAAGAGACCGTTGGTCGGGCTCTTATTGTTGTCGAGCGTGTTGTAGGTCAGTCCGTAGCCTGCGAGCGACGTCAATGTCGTGCCGGCAGCGAGCTCGGCGCGGACCGGCAGCGACGCCTGACCGTAGTAATAGCAGTTCAGCCCGCCCACATCACCGCTGTAGCCGGAGAGCGGGCCGGGGCCGGCGGCCGCTGCGGCGGTGATCGCCGCCGGCGAAGCGAAGGTGTTGACCCAATCCGGATTGATGTTGTTGCAGTCGTCGAGATACGACGGCAGCGTAATTTTCTGCGTATAGATCGAATAGCGTAGCTGCAGCGTCAGATCTTCCCGCAGCGGAATACCGAACTTCAGGCTGCCGCCATACGATTCGGTACCGTACGACAAGTAGCTGTTGGCCAGTGTTTCCTTGGCGAACAGGTCGATGCCCATCGCGACACGGTTATCGAGGAAGTACGGCTCGATAAAGTTCAATTCTACGCCACGCACGTACTCGCCGTAGGTGAGCGACACCTTGCCGAAACGTCCGGTGCCGAGCAGATTGCGTTCGGACAGCGACACCTGCGCCAGCCAGCCTTCAGCCGTGGAATAACCGCCCATGATCGAGAAGTCGCCGGTCGACTGCTCCTCGAGTTCGACGTTGATCACCACTCGGTCGGGCGCCGAGCCGGGCTCGTTGGTGATCTTCACCGATTTAAAGAAGTTCAGATTCTTGAGCCGCCGTTCGGCACGGTCGATCAGCGCGCGATTGTACGGATCGCCTTCGGCAATATCGAACTCGCGCCGGATCACGTAATCGCGGGTGCGGATATTGCCGTGGATGTTGATGCGCTCGATGTAGGCGCGAGTGCCCTCGTCGATGACGTAGGCGACGCCGATGGTGCGGGTCTGCGGGTTGCGGTCGCCGCGCGGCCGTACGTTGGCGAAGGGATAGCCGCGGCGCGCCACCTCGACGGTCAGATCCTCGAC
>JASHQO010000429.1 GCA_030039105.1 Xanthobacteraceae bacterium | reverse complement strand
AGGCTTTTTCGGCATCATGCTTTAGCTGCCGCGACGCAGGTTGGCGTCGATCAACAGCCGCGAGCCGTTGTCGAAGCGCGCGCGATAGACCTGCATGTTCTCCAGAACGCGCTGCACATAATAGCGCGTCTCCGTCAGCGGAATGCGCTCGATCCAGTCGACCGGATCGACCTTGGGATCGCGCGGATCGCCATATTGATCGATCCATTCCTTGGCGCGCCGCGGTCCGGCATTGTAGGCGACGAAGGCCAGGATATAGGAGCCGCGCCAACTCGCGATGTCTTTGCCGAGCTCGGCGGCGCCGAGCTGGCAGTTATAGGCGACGTCGTTGGCGAGGCGCCGCTGATCGAAGTTGACGTTGAAACGCTTCGCCGTATCGCGGCCGGCGGCGGGCGTCACTTGCATCAAGCCGTAGGCGTTGGCGCCCGACACGACGCGCGGATTGAATGCGCTCTCCTGGCGCACGATCGAAAAGATGACGTAGCGCTCGACCTGCGGGCCGATCTGCTGAAAATCCGGCACGCCGAAGTCGGGAAACGCGTATTGCTCGAGCGGAAAGCCGCGGCCGAGCGCGCCCTTGCCGATCAAGAGGGTGGTGCGGGCATCGCCGTGGCGCCGGGCGATCTCGGCCAGCGTCGCCAGTGCCGCCGGATCGTTCGCCTTGTCGGCAAGATCGGCGGCCATGGTGGCGACCACGTCGCGGGCGTCGATGGCGTAGAGCATTTCGAATACGCGCGCGACCTCGAGGCTGCGAAGCTCGGCCGGCGGCTCCGGCACGCCGCGCAGTGTCACGTCGTCGAGACCGAGGCGAGCTTGCGCCAACTGTCCGTAATAGGCGGTCGGGTAGCGCGCCGCATTGTCGTAATAGGCGCGGGCGTCGCGGTCGTGGCCGGCGGCCTCCGCGGCGCGGCCCTGCCAATAAAAGGCGCGCGCCAGGGTGATCGGATTGGACACGCCGTCGGCGACGTGGCCGAAATGGGCGAGCGCGACCGCCGGCTCGTGCAGGAAGCGCAGCGCGATCCAGCCGGCGGTGAACTGCTGATCGGCGCGGAAATTCTCGTTGTTGGGCGCAGCCGCGCCGTCGATGACGTCGTAGGCCATCTTGAAGTCGCCGAGATCGAGCAATTTGCGCGCCAGCACCCGTCGTTCGACCCACCACTGATCGACGTCGCGCAGCACCGCGGGATCGTGCGGCGCCGACAGCATCCAGCGCCCGGCTTCGTCGATCTTGTTGCTGCGGCGCAGCCACTGCACGCGGCTGTAGATGTAGCCGGGATCGTGCTGCGCGGCCGCCGGCACCGCTTCGATTAGCGCTTTGGCGTTGCTGTCCTGGTTGATGACGGCGGCGCGGGCTTTGGCGATGGCAAGCTCGGTGCCGTCGAGGCGATGCGCCGCACGCAAGCCGCCATCGTCATCCTCGGCGTAGAGCCGCGCGTCCATTCGCGCCTTGTCGTCGTCCTCGGTGATCAAGCCGGCAAAGGCATCGCGCGCCTGCGCTTCCAGATCGGACGAGAAACCGTCGCTGCGCCAGGCCTCGCCTACCCATTGGTGCGCGCCGGCGCTGTCGCCCTGGGACAACAGCGCGCGGGCCAGCGCAAGCTTGCCCTTGGCGGTGCGCGGCGGGTCGCCGCGGAAGAAATTTTGCACCGACGCCGGATCGACGCGCTGCTGCCAGAGCACCTGCTCGGCACGCCGGCGCAGCGTGACGATGCTCGGCCAGCTCGGATTGGCGGCGATGAACGCGGCGTAGCGCGAGAAGTCGGCGCTGCTGTCGTCGCTGCGCAACACCAGCCATTCGACGAGCTTGCGCGCCAGCGGGTCGGAGATCGTGCTCTCGATGTTGCCCGCTTCGTCGACGCGGCCTTTGCCGACGAGATCGACGGCCTGCTTGACCGCGGCAAGGTCGAGCGGCGACGTGGCTGCGCTCGTCGCCATCGCCAAAGCCGGCGTCGAGCGCAGCGCCGGCAAAGCCGGATTCACAACCGGCGCGGCATTGCCGGGCGCGCTCGGAGTCGATGCGGTCGTCGTCCCGCGCAACGTCCCCGGGGCGAGCGAGATCGGCGGCGCGGTGGGCGCACCGTGCGCTCCCACCTTGTGCGGCGGCACTTTGTGGTCGGACGTTTTGGCCTTCGGCGCGGCTTTTGCCGCGGGCTTGATGGCGTCGGGCTTGGCCGGCGGCAACGGCACCGTCTGCGCCGCGCAAAGCCCTCCCGCCGCGAGCACGAGCGCCGCACCCAGAGCAATAAGGCGAATGGCCGTCACCAGAACCGAATCTCCTGCTGCGGAATTTTACCGCCAGCGGCCCCGGGGAACCTCTTCGGCCGGTAAGGTTGAGGAATCACTAAGCTTTTGCGGCTGCCGCGAACAGTCGCCGAAATTCACGGCAAAACCGGGGCATCCTGCGGCGAAAGGCCTTTCAAGGCCGCGCCCAAACCGATATTTATGGATGCGCCGGACCCATCGCCGCAGCGTTCCGCTTGGCGGCGAGGCCGCGCCCAGGACCGTGTCATGTCGGCGAAGACGAATTTCCGAGGCTCCTTCACCGCGCTCGTCACTCCGTTCACCAACGGCGCCGTCGACGAGAAAGCGTTCCGGGCCTTGGTCGACTGGCAGATCGAGGAGGGGACCAACGGCCTCGTTCCCGTCGGCACCACCGGCGAAAGCCCGACGCTGTCGCACGACGAGCATCGCAAGGTCGTGGAATGGTGCGTCGACCAGGCGCGCGGCCGCGTCCCGGTCGTTGCCGGCGCCGGCTCGAACTCGACCGCGGAGGCGGTCGATCTCGCCCGGCACGCGGAGAAGGCCGGCGCCGACGCCGTGCTGGTGGTCGCGCCTTATTACAACAAGCCGACCCAGGAAGGGCTCTACCAGCACTTCAAGGCGCTGAACGATGCGACCGACC
>JASHQO010000428.1 GCA_030039105.1 Xanthobacteraceae bacterium | reverse complement strand
CCGGGCGAGGAGGCGCTGATTGCGCTCGGCCGCGACAGCCAGGCGCGCTGGCCGAGCTTTGCCGACGAGCTTTTGCGCGGCAGCGGCATCGACGTTGAGCTACGGCGCGAAGGGACGCTGGTGCTGGCGCTGACCGCCGACGACCAGGGCGAGATTTTGCATCGCCTCGAGTTTCAGCGCCGGCTGGATTTGCCGCTGGAATGGCTGTCCGCCGCCGACACGCGCAAACGCGAGCCGCATCTCGCCGGAAAGATCGCGGGCGCGCTGTTCTCGCCGCAGGATCATCAGGTCGATAATCGCAAGCTCGTCCAGGCGCTGCGCATCGCCGCCGCAACCGCGGGCGGCAAAATTTACGAGCACCGGCCGGTCAAGGAAATCGCCATCCACGGCGGCAAGGCCACCGGCGTCACGTTCGACGACGGCACCGCCGAGCCGGCCGACGTCGTGGTGCTCGCCGCCGGTGCCTGGTCGCGCCGCATCGAGGGCCTGCCGCCCGACCGGCGGCCGCCGGTGCGCCCGGTCAAGGGCCAGATGCTGGCGTTGCGCATGGACCCGAAAGCGCCGCTGCTCGATCACGTGCTGTGGGCGCCGGGGGCCTATCTGGTGCCGCGCCGCGACGGCCGGCTGATCGTCGGCGGCACCGTCGAGGAGAAAGGCTTTGACGACAGCATCACCGCCGGCGGCGTGATGGCGCTGCTCGACGCCGCTTGGCGCGCGGTGCCGGCGGTCGAAGAATTGCCGATCGCGGAAATCTGGGTCGGTCACCGGCCGGGCAGCCGCGACGATGCGCCGATCCTCGGTCCGGGACCGCTCGCGGGCCTGTTCTACGCCACCGGCCACCACCGCAACGGCATTCTGTTGGCGCCGATCACTGCCGACGCCATGGCCCGGCTCATTCTCGACGATGCCGTCGATCCGGCCATCCGCCCGTTCGGCCTCGAGCGGTTTCTGCCGGCGCGGGCGGCGGAGTAGGGGTGCGCCATGACGCAACAGCAAAGCATCCGCATCAACGGCGCGAGCGAGCCGTTCGCTGCGACGACGCTCGAAGCGCTGCTTGCCGAAAAGGCGGTCGACACCGGCCAGCGCGGCATTGCCGTCGCGCTCAATGGCGCGGTGGTGCCGCGCGCCGCGTGGCCGGCGACGCAACTGCATCCCGGCGACAGCGTCGAAATCGTGCGGGCGCGTCAGGGCGGCTAGAGAATCCAGGAGCAGGAAATGTCCGATCCTCTTGTCATTGCCGGACAAAAATTCGACTCGCGGTTGCTTCTCGGCACCGCCGGCTATCCCAATCGCAAGATCATGCTCGACGCGATTGCGGCGAGCGGCAGCCAGATGGTCACCGCCTCGATCCGCCGCATCAGCCTTGCCGGCGACGATGAAAGCCTGATCGACCTGTTGGCCGGCCGCGTGCGCTTCCTGCCCAACACCGCCGGGTGCCAGACCGCCAAGGACGCGGTGCTGACCGCGGAGCTGGCGCGCGAAGCGCTGCAGACCAACTGGGTCAAGCTCGAGGTGATCGGCGACCGGGAATTGCTCTACCCCGACGTCGAGGAGCTCATTCGCGCGACGCAGACGCTGGTGGCGCAGGGCTTTGTCGTGCTGCCGTACTGCACCGAAGACCCGGTGACCTGCCGCAAGCTCGCCGACGCCGGCGCCGCCGCGGTGATGCCGCTCGGCTCGCCGATCGGCTCCGGCCTCGGCATCTCCAACCCGCACCTGATCGAGCTTATCTGCGCTCGCTCGCCGGTGCCGGTGGTGCTCGATGCCGGAATCGGCACCGCCTCCGACGCTGCGCTCGCCATGGAGCTCGGCTGCTCCGCGGTGCTGCTCAACACCGCGGTCTCGAAGGCGCGCGATCCGGTGATGATGGCGGGCAGCATGTGCGCCGCGGTCGAAGCCGGCCGGCTGTCACGCCTCGCCGGCCGCATCGCCAAGCGCACCCACGCCGAGCCGTCGAGCCCGCAGTTCGGGCTGGTGGGGACGTAACGGCGCCTCATTAGGCGTCCTGGCTGTGCGACATGGTGTTGTGCACCAGATAGCCGGCACCGCTGGCTCCGAGCCGGCCGGTCACAAAACGACAGCGAGTCGATTTGACACATGCTCAGCACATTTACTGTGCTTGCGAGAATTTCAGAATCAGCGCAAATCTTCAGACAAGAAAAAATTGGCACTTCTTAACAAAGCGAGGGCAATTATCATGTCGCATGACATGGCGGCTCAGGTGCGGCGTGCTCGCGTGATTGTTGTCGGCAATGAAAAGGGCGGCTCGGGCAAGTCGACGGTGGCGATGCACTTGGCGATCGCGCTGCTGAAGTCGAACCGCACCGTTGCCACGCTGGATCTCGACTCCCGGCAAAAAACTTTTACTCACTACATCGAGAACCGGCACGCCTGGGCCCAGCAAAACGGCCTCGACCTGGAGATTCCGGATCACCGCTATTTCATCGAAAACACCGACCATCCGACCGCCGAGGACGAGGCCGCCGACGGCAACGCGCTGATCGCGCAGATCGGCGAATTGGCGCGCGACCACGACTTCATCGTGATCGACACGCCCGGGCGCGACTGCTACCTGGCGCGGGTGGCGCATTCGCTTGCCGACACCTTGGTGACGCCGATGAACGACAGTTTCGTCGACTTCGACGTGCTGGGCACCGTCGATCGCGCAACCTTGGGCGTCACCGGCTCCAGTCACTATGCGCAGATGGTCGAGGACGCGCGCCGGCAGCGGCACATTCGCGACAACGCGCTCACCGATTGGATCGTGCTGCGCAACCGGCTGGCGATGCTGGCGTCGCGCAACACCAAAACCCTCAGTCAGGGGTTGGATGACCTGTCAGGCCGGCTCAGCTTCCGCTGCGTCGAAGGACTGGCAGAGCGGGTGATCTTCCGCGAGTTCTTCGTCCGCGGCTTGACCGCGCTCGACGCGCTCGATGCCAAGACGCTGGGCACGCGGCCGACGCTCTCGCACGTCACCGCGCGCCTCGAGGTCGAAGCGCTGCTCGCGGCGCTCAAGCTCGGCATCGCCCAGCCGGGCGGCGAGTTGGCCGCGGCCTAAGCCAGCATATCGCGCACCAGCGGCATCACCTGGGTGCCGTAAAGCTCGATGCTGCGCATCAACTTGGCGTGCGGCAACGTGCCGGACGAATACTTCATGTCGAAGCGGGCGATGCCGAGCGCCTGCGCGGTCGCGGCGATGCGGCGCGCCACGGTTTCCGGCGCGCCGACATAGAGCGAGCCGCCGTCGGCCTCCTGGTCGAACGAGGCGCGGGTCACCGGCGGCCAGCCGCGCTCGGCGCCGATGCGGTCGCGCATCGCCTTGTGATGCGGCCACAGGTCCTCGCGCGCCTGCGCGTCGGTGTCGGCGACGTAGCCGTGGGAATGCAGGCCGATCGGCTTGATCGGGCGGCCAAGCTGGGCGTAAGCGCGCTTGTACAGATCGATGAACGGCAGAAAGCGCCGCGGCTCGCCGCCGATGATGGCGAGCATCAACGGCAGGTCGTAACGCGCTGCGCGGACGACGGATTCCGGGCTGCCGCCGACGCCGATCCAGGTTTTCAGCGGCGGCTTGTCGAGCGGCGGGAAGACTCGCTGATTGTTCAGCGGCGGTCGCAACTGGCCCTGCCAGCTCACCGGCTCCTGCCGGAGCAGCGCGACGAACAGGTCGAGCTTTTCCTCGAACAGCGCCTCGTATTGCCCGAGGTCGAAGCCGAACAGCGGAAACGATTCGGTGAACGAGCCGCGCCCCAGCGTGACCTCGGCGCGGCCGTTCGAGGCGGCATCGACGGTAGCAAAACGCTCGAACACGCGGATCGGATCGTCCGACGACAGCACCGTGACGGCCGAGCCGAGCACGATACGGCTGGTGCGCGCGGCGATCGCCGCCAGCACGACCTCGGGCGCGGAGATGGCGAAGTCCGGCCGATGATGCTCGCCGACGCCGAACGCGTCGATGCCGAGCTGGTCGGCCAGCACGCCCTGCTCGATGACTTCGCGGATGACGGCCGCCTGCGATTGCGGCCGGCCGTCCGGCCCGGCGGTGACATCGCCGAAGGTGTCGAGACCGAATTCAAAGGATGGCATGAACTATCTGCATGGTGGATTGGCGCCGGACAGTTAGCAGAATATTCATCGGCGGGAGAAGCTGCCGCACCGGAGGAGGCACGTCGTATCGAGCTTGGCGTGCGCCGAACCCGGTGCAGCTATGCGCCTTGCTGGCGGTTGGCTTCGCGGGCCTCGCGCCGGCGCGCACCCTGGCCGATCCGGTCGAGGATTTCTATCGCGGCAAGACGATATCGGTGCTGATCGGCGTCGTTTGGTCGAAACCGTTTGCCACCCTCGGATCAAGTCCGATGGCCGGCTTTTTCGGGATCATGCTTTAGCCCGCGCCCAGAAGCCTGATCGCCTCGTCGCGGGCGAACAGATAGAGCAGGTCGCGCAACGCCTGCCCGCGCGGCGTTTGCAGCTTTGGATCGCGCGACAGCATCAACGCGGCATCGTCGCGCGCCGCGCTCAGGAGCTTGCCGTGGACTTCGATCCGGGCAATGCGGAAACCGGGCATGCCGCTTTGCCGGGTGCCAAGCACGTCGCCTTCGCCGCGCAGCCGCAAATCCTCCTCGGCGATGCGAAAACCGTCGTCGGTCTCGCGCAGGATGGCGAGCCGCGCTTTCGCGGTCTCGCTGAGCGGCGCCTTGTAGAGCAACAGGCAGGTCGAACGATCCGAGCCGCGGCCGATGCGGCCGCGCAACTGGTGCAACTGCGCCAGGCCGAAGCGCTCGGCGTGCTCGATCACCATGACGCTCGCCTCCGGCACGTCGACGCCGACTTCGATCACCGTCGTCGCCACCAGGAGCCGCGTCTCGCCCCTGGCGAAGCGCTCCATGGCGGCATCCTTGTCGGCGCCGCGCATGCGGCCGTGGACCAGGTCGACGGCATCGCCGAAGCGCTTCTGCAGCGCCTTGAAGCGCGCCTCGGCGGCGGCGAGGTCGATGGTTTCGGATTCCTCGACCAGCGGGCACACCCA
>JASHQO010000427.1 GCA_030039105.1 Xanthobacteraceae bacterium | reverse complement strand
TGCCGCGGCGGCTGCAGCGGACCGATCCCCGATGCGCGAGGAGACGGCGCGATGAACAAGCCGGTGCCGGCGTCCGAGACCGCGGCGGCGCAGCGCCTCGGCTTCGTCGATTGCGACATCCATCCGATGCAGCGCACGCCGAAGGATCTGCACCCGTATCTTGCGGCGCGCTGGCGCGAGCATGCCGACACATTCGGCGCCCATGTGTGCCAGGGCCTTGTCGGCCAGCTCAGCCATCCGCGCATGATGGCGAACGGCATGCGCGCCGACGCCTATCCGTCGAACGGCGGCCCGCCCGGCTGCGATCTGGAGACGATGCAGCGCCAGCATCTCGACCTGCACGGCTGCGACACCGGCATGATGGTGTGCCTGGCGCGCGGCGGCATGGAGGAGCGCAATCTCGAATTCGGCGCCGCGCTGGCGCACGCCATCAACGACTGGCAGATTCACGACTGGGTCGAGAAGGATCGCCGCCTCAAGGCCGGCATCGTCGTGCCGCAGGATTTTCCCGAATTCGCCGTGCGCGAAATCGACGCCCGCGCCGCCGAGAACGAGGCGTTCCGGCAGGTCATCCTCTCGCCGCGATCGAGCGAGCCGCTCGGCCGCCGCAAATACTGGCCGATCTACGAAGCGGCTGCGCGCAACAATCTGGCGCTTGGCCTGCATCCGGCCGGCATTTCGGGCGGCCACGCCTCGAGCGGCACCGGCTGGGGCACCTACTACATGCAGGAGCACTACACCTTCGGCACCAGCATGATCGGCAACGTCGTCAGCCTGATCTTCGAAGGCGTGTTCGAGCAATTTCCGAGCCTTAACGTGGCGATGATCGAGTCCGGCTTCTCCTGGGCGCCGGCGCTCGGCTGGCGTATGGACAAGCGGTGGCGGCACATGGCCAAGGAGACGCCGCATCTCAAACGCCCGCCGTCGCAATATCTGCGCCAGCATTTCTGGTTCTGCACCCAGCCGATGGAGGAGCCGGAAGATCCGGCGCATCTCTACGACGTGCTCGACTGGATCGGCTGGGACCGGCTGATGTTCTCCAGCGACTATCCGCATTGGGACTACGACGATCCGCAACAGGCGCTAAGCTTGAAAATGTCCGACGCCCGGCGCGCCGCCATTCTGCGCGACAATGCCCGCACGCTGTATCGCCTGCCCTGACATGCGCCGCAAAGCCTTGATCGTCGCCGTATCCGTACTGGCCGGCGCGCCGGCGGCCAATGCCCAATCGGTCGCCGACACGCTGTCGAAGTTCGGGCTGATCGGCACCTGGGCGACCGATTGCAGCCGGCCGGCAGCTTCCGACAACTACCTCACCGTTTATGCGATCAAGGGCGCGGACGTGTCGCGGACCTATCGCGACAAACCCGACCACATCTACAACAACTACAAGATCGTCAGCGCGACGGTTCAGAAGCCCGACCTGCTGGCCTACACCCAGGTCTGGGATTTCGACGGCAAACCGGCGGCCATCGCCGCCGATCGGGTGAAGGTCCTGCTCAACATGGCGGGCGGCAGGTTTCAGATCGTGTCCTCGCAGGGCAGCGACGGCTCGTTCTTCGTCAAGGATCGCAAGTACCCGGGCTCGGGCAACGAGAGCCCGTGGCAGTCGAAGTGCCCGGACCAACCGGGGCGCTGACGCGTCAGGCCGGCTGCGCGCCGTAGACCTGGTCGGCGCGGCGCTCGAACGCCGCGGCGAAACGGCGGAACGCGGCGTCGAAGATGCCGCCCATGAGCAGGCCCAGCGTCCGGCTGCGGAATTCGTAGGCGATGAAGAACTCCACCTCGCAGGCGTGCTCGTCGACCGGCCGAAAATTCCAGCGGTTGTTCATGCGCCGGAACGGACCTTCGAGATATTCGACCAGGACTTCAGGCTTGGTCCGGTCGAGCGTGACGCGGCTGGTGAAGGTTTCGCGAATGAATTTGTAGGCGACCGTCATATCGGCGATGACGACGTCCCTGCCCTGGCCGTCGGTGGTGCGCCGGCGCACGCTGAGCGACTGGCACATCGGCACGAATTGCGGATAGCGCTCGACATCGGCGACGAGATCGAACATGTCGGCTGCGGAGTGTCGCACCCGCCGCGTGGTCGAGAATTGCGGCATGGCTCAGCGCGCGGCCCGAGCCGCCTTCAGCCGGGCAAAATCCTCGCCGGCGTGATGGGACGAGCGCGTCAGCGGCGACGCCGACACCATCAAAAATCCCTTGGCGTAGGCGATCGTCGCCAGCGCCTCGAATTCATCGGGCGGCACGAAGCGCAGCACCGGATGATGTTTTCGCGTCGGCTGCAGGTATTGACCGATGGTGAGAAAATCGACGTTGGCGGCGCGCAGATCGTCCATGACCTGCAGCACTTCGTTGCGCTCTTCGCCGAGCCCCACCATGATTCCGGATTTGGTGAACATCCCCGCGTCGAGCTCTTTGACATGCTGCAACAGCCGGATCGAGGCGAAGTAGCGCGCCCCCGGGCGCACCGTCAGGTATTTCGACGGCACCGTTTCCAGATTGTGGTTGAACACGTCGGGCCGCGCCGCGACCACGGTTTCGACGGCACCGTCCTTGCGCAGAAAATCCGGCGTCAGGACCTCGATCGTGGTCTGCGGGCAGCGCGAGCGGATCGCGCCGATGACCGCGGCGAAGTGCGCCGCGCCGCCGTCGGCAAGATCGTCGCGATCGACCGAGGTGACGACGATGTGGGCGAGCCCAAGCTTCGCGGTCGCCATGGCGACGTGCTCGGGCTCGGCGGGATCGAGCGCACCCGGCAGGCCGGTCTTGACGTTGCAGAACGCGCAGGCCCGGGTGCAGGTGTCGCCCATGATCATGAAGGTGGCGTGCTTGTTGTCCCAGCATTCGCCGATATTCGGGCAGCCGGCCTCCTCGCACACCGTGTGCAGGCCGTTCTCGCGCACGATCCGTTGCGTTGCGACGTAGCCCGGCGAGACCGGCGCCTTGACGCGGATCCAGTCCGGCTTGCGCAGGCTTGGCTGGTCCGGCCGGTGCGCCTTTTCCGGATGGCGCGGCAAATCGGACTTGGCCGGATCGGACTTGGCCAGATCGGACTTGGCCGGATCAGAGCTGCGCAAAAGTGTGTCGATCACAACCGCCATAGCGGCTCCGTGTGGGATGTACCCGGATACTTACGAGGCCGCCTTGAGCACCGCAAGGCGGCCGATGGAGCACCTGCGCGCCGACGATCGCGTGTTGGCGCAGACCGTTTTGCCGGGCAGCGGACAATGGGAAGCCGATAACGGGTCTGGTTTCGTCGGGTGGGCATGGCGCGTTGCGCGGCGCGACCGCGTGGGCGAAATCGTCTGCGCGCCTTGCCCACGCGACTCGGCGGAGCGTTGATTTTGCCCACCTACGTTAGATATTCAGCACCCGGCCATAGGCGTCGAGCACCGCTTCCTTCATCATCTCCGACAAGGTCGGATGCGGGAACACGGTGTGCATCAGCTCTTCCTCGGTGGTCTCCAGGTTCATCGCCACCACGTAGCCCTGGATCAGCTCGGTGACCTCGGCGCCGACCATGTGGGCGCCGAGGAGCTGGCCGGTCTTGTTGTCGAAGATCACCTTGACCAGGCCCTGGTCCTCGCCGAGCGCGATCGCCTTGCCGTTGCCGACGAAAGGAAAGCGGCCGACGCGGATGTCGAGCTTCTTGTCCTTGGCCGCCTGCTCGGTCAGGCCGACCGAGGCGATCTGCGGCGTGCAATAGGTGCAGCCCGGGATGAGCCGCTTGTCGATCGGATGCGGATGTAAACCCTTGATGGCCTCGACGCAGATGACGCCCTCGTGCTCGGCTTTGTGGGCCAAAAGCGGCGGCCCGGCGACGTCGCCGATGGCATAGATGCCGGGCACGTTGGTCTTGCCGATGCCGTCGACGACGATGGCGCCGCGCTCGGTCTTCACGCCGAGCTTTTCCAGGCCGAGATTTTCGATATTGCCGACGACGCCGACCGCGGCGATGACGCGGTCGACGGTGAGCGTCAGCGTGCCACCCTTGCCGTCGTCGATGGTCGCAGTGACGCTGTCCGCCCTCTTGTCAAGCTTCGTCACCTTGGCGCCGGTATGGATCTTGATGCCCTGCTTCTCGAAACTCTTGCGCGCGAGGGCGGCGATCTCGGCATCCTCCGCCGGTAGGATCTGCGGCAGTATCTCGACCACCGTCACCTCGGCGCCGAGCGCGCGGTAGAACGAGGCGAATTCGATGCCGATCGCGCCCGAACCGATGACCAGGAGCGACTTCGGCACGCG
>JASHQO010000038.1 GCA_030039105.1 Xanthobacteraceae bacterium | reverse complement strand
AACACCTTCTATCTGTGGATCGGCCAGCACGAGAACAGCCACTATTCGAAAGCGCACGCGCACACCTCCGCCGCCGTGCTGATCTGCATCAAGGGCAAGGGCTATACCTATACGTGGCCGGAGCGCCTCGGCCTGACGCCGTGGAAGGACGGCAAGGCCTCCGAGGTCAAGCGCGTCGACTACGAGCCGGTCGGCATGGTATCGGCGGCGCCGGGCGGCGCGCGCTGGTATCACCAGCATTTCGGCGCCTCGAAAGAAGCGTTCCGCCTCACCGCCTGGTTCGGCCCGCACAATCCCGGCCGCGAGCCCGGCCCGCCCGGCGAGAAGCATACCGACTACACCGCCATGGACATTCCCGAAGGCGGCACCGCGATCCCCTACTACATGGAGGATCCGTTCCTGCGCCAGGAATACGCCGAGCGGATGAAGCGCGAAGGCGCCGAGAACCGCATGCGCCCGGAATATTACGAGCGCGATTATCGCGGGCTGTTGCCGCAGGAATGAGCGCGCAGTCGCACACGTCGAAGAGCCGTCGTCGTGCCCGGCCTTGTGCCGGGCATCCACGTCTTGACAATCGCGACGAACCAAAGACGTGGACGGCCGGGACAAGCCCGGCCATGACGACGCAGGTACGGCAAAAGCTAACGGCATGACCGACGAAGTCCAGGGCGGGCGCATCTTCTTTTCGTCGACCGGCCGCACCTTCGGCGAGGAGGACGAGCTGTGCGTGCTCTCGGTCGGCGTCGACATCGGCTCCTCGACCTCGCATCTCGTGTTCTCGCGCATCGTGCTGGAACGGCTCGACAGCCGCTACGTGGTCACCGAGCGCGAGAGCTTTTATCAGTCCGACATTCTGCTCACCCCCTATTCGGCCGCCGAAGAGATCGACGCCGACGCGCTCGGCGCCTTCATCGCGCGCCAATATAAGGACGCCAAAATCGAGCCGGACGAGATCGACACCGGCGCGCTGATCCTGACCGGCGTCGCGGTGCGCCGGCGCAATGCCCGGCGCATCGGCGAACTGTTCGCGGCGCAAACCGGCAAGATGGTCGCGGTCTCGGCCGGCGACTCGCTCGAAAGCGTGATGGCGGCGTACGGCTCCGGCGCCGCGGCGCGCTCGATCCGCGCCGGCGCGCCGGTGATGAACGTCGATATCGGCGGCGGCACCTCGAAGATCGCGGTCTGCGCCGACGGCAAGGTCGCCGACGTCACCGCCCTCGATATCGGCGCGCGCCTCGTCGTGCTCGACGACACGCGCCGCATCGTGCGATTGGAGGAAGCCGGCCGGCGCTTCGGCGCCGCGCTCGGTCTCACGCTCGAAGCCGGCACCATGCTCTCTGAAGACGACGCGCAGGCGCTGGCGGCGTGCATGGCCGAAAAACTGTTCGAAGCCATGCGGGGCGGCGCGCCGCGCGCCGACGGCGCCGAGCTGTTGCGGCTCGATCCGCTCGGCTTCCGCGGCGACGTGGCGGACGTGAGTTTTTCCGGCGGCGTCTCCGAATATATTTATGGTGGCGAGGCCAAAGCGTTCGGCGATATCGGTCCGCAGCTCGCCGTCGAAGTCCGCGCGCGGCTGAGGAATTGGGGCCCGCAGCTAGCGCGGCCCGATGCGCGCATCCGCGCCACCGTGATCGGCGCCTCGCAATACACCATGCAGGTGTCCGGCAGCACCATCTTCGTGTCGCCGCTCGACACTTTGCCGCTGCGCAACGTGCCGGTGATTGCGCCGGCGCTGCCGCTCGATCACGACACCATCGACTCCGCTGCGGTCGCGGCGGCGATCAAGGCGGCGCTCAAGCGCCTCGATCTCGGCGGCGGCGAAAGCCCGGTCGCCGTGTTCGTGCCGTGGCGCGGCTCGGCGACGTTCCGCCGCCTCGACGATTTCTGCAAAGGCGTCGCCGGCGGATTGGAAGCGGTGCTGGCGCACGGCCATCCGATCGTGCTCGCCGGCGACGGCGACGTCGGCGGCCTGATCGGCATCCACTATTGCGACGAGATGAAGGTCAAAAATCCGATCGTCTCGATCGACGGCCTCGAGCTGAAAGAGTTCGACTACATCGACATCGGCGCCATCCTCGACACCTCGGGCGCGGTCCCGGTGGTCATCAAGTCGCTGATCTTCCCGACCAGCGCCGGGCTCGGCAAAGATTGGCAGGCCGGACGCGCAGTCGCGCCAGCTACCGCCGCGACGCCGTAAGCGGCTGCAATCGCAAGCTGCTTGCCTATGCGGTAGGCGAATGCACGCCGATTGTGCATTGCACAACGAGCGGGCGGGATGCGGCGAAAGCGGGCACCGAGGCGCCTGGCACGGCGCCGCAATCGGCCTTCGCCAACCTCATAAGCCTTTGAAATATATCAGCTTAGCGCCCGCGCCCGCGATGGCATCCATCTTGCTGTTGACACCCTGAAAGCCGTTCGGCGCCACGCGATCCGCGGCATGCTGTCGTGCGCCATCCTCGGCATGGCGGCGAAAGTGCCGACCGGCGTGCCGGCTGAATAGCGCCGCGTCCGACTTTCACAGAGCAACGGAGGTCGTCAACGAACGGAAGGCCGAATGTCGGGAGATTTTGAGCCAGAGCAAAAGCGCTATCTCGAAGGCTTCATGGCCGGACTGCAGATCGCAAAAACATCGCGGTCCGCGGCCGGCAACGGCGCGGCAACGAATCAAATAAACGGCGCCGCGCCGGAGCCGGTCGGTCCTGACGCCGCCGGGCTGCGCGCCCAGGATCGCGTCATCAAGGCCGGCGGCAAGCTATCGGACCCGGAGAAATTCAAGCGCGAGCTGCATCCGTTCGACGGCTACGAGAAGCTGAAGGACCAGGCCGCCAAGAACGAAGCCCCGCAGGCCGACGACAATTTCCGCTGGCGCTTCTACGGCCTGTTCTACTGCGCGCCGACGCAGAAGAGCTACATGTGCCGGCTGCGCATCCCGAACGGCATTCTCTCGCACTGGCAGTTTGCCGGCCTCGCCGACCTGGCCGAGCGCTATGCCGGCGGCTACGCCCACGTGACGACGCGCGCCAACCTGCAGATGCGCGACGTCGAGCCGAAGAATGCCGTAGCGATGCTCGAGGCGATCCAGGATCTGGGCCTGAACTCGCGCGGCTCCGGCGCCGACAATGTCCGCAACGTCACC
>JASHQO010000426.1 GCA_030039105.1 Xanthobacteraceae bacterium | reverse complement strand
TAGGCCCAGTACGAGCCGCCGGCGATGCCGAGCGTCAGGCACATCCAGGCGCCGAGCACCCACGGCCGCACCCAGCGTGCCCAAGCCGCATCGATGCGGCCCTCGATCAGCGCGGCAATGGCGAAGGAAAACGCGATCGAGAAACCGACATAGCCGAGGTAGAGCATCGGCGGATGGAACGCGAGGCCCGGGTCCTGCAGGATCGGGTTGAGGTCGCGGCCTTCAAACGGCGCGTCGGGAATGCGCAGGAACGGATTCGACGTGGTCAGGATGAACAGATGAAAGGCGGCAGCGATCCAGGCCTGCACTGCGAGCGCATTGGCTTTGAGCGTCACCGGGAGATTGGTGCCGAATACCGCGACCAGCGCGCCGAAGAATGCCAGGATCGAGACCCATAGGATCATCGAGCCTTCGTGGTTGCCCCAGATGCTGGTGAGCCGGTAGATCAGCGGCATCGCCGAATTCGAATTCTCGTAGACGTTGACCACCGAGAAGTCGGAGGTGACGTAGCATTCGGCGAGCGCCAGGAATGCGATGGCGACAAAGACGAATTGCGCCAGAGCGGCCGGAGCGGCGACGCTCATGAGCGCCGGGTCGTTGGTCCGCGTGCCGACGATCGGCATGATGCCCTGGATCAGCGCCAGGCCCAGCGCCAGCATCAAGGCGAAATGACCGAGTTCTGCGATCACTTGTTTGCTCCGGGGCTGGGCGTCGCGGTCCGCTGCGGGTAATCGTCCTTCCAATGCCCCGACTTTTTCAAGGCGTCGGCGACCTCTTTCGGCATGTAGGTTTCGTCATGCTTGGCCAGGATCGTGTCGGCATTGAAGGTGCCGCCACGATCGAGCGTGCCCTCGGCGACGACGCCCTGCCCCTCGCGGAACAGGTCGGGCAACACGCCCTGATAGCTGACCGGAACCGCATTGCTGCCGTCGGTAACCTCGAAGCGCACGCGCAGATCGGCGCCGCGCACCAGGCTACCGTCCTTTACCAGGCCGCCGAGCCGGATGCGGGTGCCCGGCCCGACGTGTTTTTCAGCGATGTCGCTCGGCGAATTGAAGAACGCGATGGAGCCGCGCAATGCGTTGAGCATCAGGGCGACCGCGACGGCGAGAACGCCGAGTCCGGCGCCGATCAGAACAAGGCGTCGCTGCTTACGTGTCATTATATCCGTTTCATATCCGTTTCCGCCGCATCGTCCGTCGCTCAGCCTTCCAGCCCGAGACCTTTGACAAGGTCATCGATCCGTCTGACGTCGTCCGGTCGATTGGCCAACGCATGCCGTGCATCGGCGGCGGCGCCCTTGGCCTTGTCACGGTCGCCGAGCACAACATAGGCACGCACCAGTTTGAGCCAGCCATCGATGTCGTTGCCGTCGGCATGCAAGCGGTCGGACAGCCGCGCTACCATATCGCGGATCATCGCCTCGCGCTGCTCATCGCTCATATTCTGCGCGGCGGCGACGTCTTCATCGGTCGGCCCGGACGCTTCAGGCACCGGCTCGCCGGTGACGCGGCCGAGCGCAGTGCGGACAAAACCGATCCACGGCGCGTTGGCCGGCGCCTCCGCCAGCATGTCGCGCCAGCGCTTGGCCGCGGCATCGCGGTTGCCGTCCTGCTCGTCGGCGAGACCGAGGAAGTATTGCGCCTTGGCTTGCTTCGGATCGCGGGCGACGGCGTTTTGAAATTGTTTCTTGGCTTCGTCGATAACGACGCCGTTTGCGGCGGCGACCAGTGCCTCGCCGAGATCGGCGTCGCGCGTTGCAGTCTCGCCGCTGAGCGCCAGCGACTTGCGCCGCGCAACGACCGCATCGTCGAAGCGGCCGAGCCGCAGATAGACCGGCGCGATGACCTCCCAGCCGGTGCCGTCATTGGGATTCTTTGCCAGATGCGCCTCGACTTGACCGACCAGGCTGTCGATCGACTGGTTGCCCTGCGCCGTCTTGACCCGCGCGAAAGCCGGCTGCCCGGGCACGTCCGGCGAGCCGAGCTCGAGATAGAAGCCAAGCGCCAACAGCGGCAGCATGACCAGCGCTGTCAATGCCGCGGCACGGCGGCGCCATTGCGACTGCGCCGCGCTCGCCACCGGCTTCGCCGACTTTGCCTGCTCATCCGCGGCGGCGAGCAGCCGGCGTGAGACCTCAACGCGGGCCGCTTCGGCCTCGGCTGGACCGATCAGGCCGGCACTGCGGTCACGACCGATCTCCGCCAGTTGATCCTGATAGACCCGGAGATCGTTGCCACCGCCAGCAACAGCTTTTCGTCCGAGCGGCCACAGCACGGCGAGGATCGCCGCTGCGGTCATCGAGGCAAAAATGATCCACAGTGTCATGGGCAATTCGTTGGGCGGTCCTTTGGCGCCATATTAGCCGCCGGGCGGCATTATCGCTGCGTAAACAACGTGGCTCTGGCCGAGTGCGAAGCGCTGCGACCTTACATCACGGGGCGAATGCGGCCGCAATGGGAGGCTCGGCGCGGCAATTGCGCACTGTTTATGCGCTCAACGGCTTGCGCTCGCCAGCCGCGGAGTGCACCGCGACGTCGGCGGCCTTGGCCATGAGGTCGGCATACTCCGTGCCGAACAGCGTCCGGCAGAACCGCACCGCGGCGTCGATCTGCGACTGGCGGAACGGCCGATCGGCATCGCCGGCATGACGCAACGTATCGACCAGCACCCTGGTGCCGGTGTCGAGGTATTGCGTCAACTCCGAATAGGCCCGCACCGTCACCTCGCTGAACGCAAGCTCGCCGGCATAGTTGCGGCAGGCAGCGACGAATGCGACGCGAGCCTCGGCCTCATCGACATCGATATTGTCGAGCGTCGATCCGGGCCTGATCTCCTTGGCTGGCCGCGGACGCAGCAGACGCCGGACAAGCCCCGGCGCGGCATCGACCTCGGGCTTGAGCATGTTCGAAATGTCGCTGCGGATGGCCGCGAGCTGCCGGCTCCAGGCCGTATCGACCGACAGATCCATTTCAGTGCGCAAGCCGCGGGCGCTGTCATGCAGCTCCTTGAGCATCGAACCGACCGGCCGGCCCGCCTTGAATTCGGCGCGCAGTTCCGCGGCGGTTGCCTCCATTTCACCGAGCACGATCGTGACCGCAACCGCGTAAGGCGTTTCGGCAACGCGCGCTGCGACGTCGCTCTCGGCCACGCGGGTGGCAAGCCGGATTAGCTGCCACGGCGCCGCGAGCCGGTTCATCAGCACGATGAGGCCGTAACGGACGATATCGGCCTTACGCGCGGTATTGCTCTCGATCGCCTTCGCCGATGTCGCGGCATCGAAGTGGGCCTTGGTCTGCTCGATCACGTCACGCTCAAAGGCGCGGACATGGTTCGGCAGCCGCCGCGACAAATCGGCGAGCGCATCGCGGATTTCCAAAACATGCAGGACGGTTGCGACGTCGTCCGTGGCGCGCGGCGAGCCGACCTGAATGTTGAGCCGGCGTTGCGCTTTCTCCTCCGAGCCGACGGCCGCGAGCGCGTCGCGCATGCGCATGATGGCACGGTCCTGGAGCGCGCGAGCCAACTGATCGGCCTTGGTCTTGTCGGCGGCCGCCAGCGCGCGATTGATGTCGTCGCCCAGCGCCTTGGTTTCAGCCGGCATCAGGTCGCGGCCGATCCAACTCCAGATCGGCTCGAGCGAAATCCGTGCAATGCGTCCGATGCGCTTGTGATCGGCGGGCGCTTCGACCAGAAACGGCTCGAGCGGCACAAAGAACAGGCGTGCCGCGTCGCCGATGCGCGGCACTTGCTGCGCGTCGGCGCGGACCGTGTGCCGCAGTTCGGCAAGCACGAGGTCACTGCCGGCCATGTCGTTGCCGCGCAACTGGGAGCGCTCGAGCTCAGCAATCAGCATGGCTCGCGCCTCCGGCTTGAGGTTCCGGAGATATTCCCGCAACCGTTCGACGGATTGCCCGTCGCTCGTCATCGCCTACCGCCTGTGCTGGGCCACAACGTTAATGTTCTACTAGCCGGCCGCTTAAGAAGCCGTTACGCAAAACGTCCAGATTTCAAGGCGATAACGCGAATGCCGGGCGCGCGCCTATGTCAAAAGATGTAACCTTTCAGGCGGCCGTCGCTGCTAGTTCGCTGTGGCCCAGGTGCCGTCCGGATTGCGGCAAGCGGTGCCGCGGCCGATCTGCGGCATGCCGTCGACATAGACGGTCTGGGTGAACTGCCGGCAGGTAGCACCGTTGGCCTGATAGGCCGGCCCCGGCACAACGTTGCCGTAGCGTCCTGAGTCCGGATTGCGCCATGGCACCGGGGCGCCGGACGGACCGGTTTCCAGCGCCTGCATTTGCGCCGCGTCGGCGCGCCGCCGATCCTCGTCGTCCATCGCCGCGCCGATGCGGTTGCCGATCAGCCCGCCGGCGGCGGCGCCGATCAAGGTCCCAGCCAGCCGGTTGCCGGCGGAGCCGCCGATGGCATTGCCGATCGCGCCCCCTGCCACAGCGCCAAGCGCGGTGCCGCCGACCTCCTTGGGACCGGAATCCGAAGAACAGCCAGCGAGGCTCGCAGCCAAGATCGCCAATACGAGAAGCCGGCTTGCGGACATGTCGCCCCGGAAAGCCTTCCGAGCGGCTCGCACCGCCCGGCATCCAACCGGCACGACCAAAGAGGGTCATTGGGGCAAAACTCTGTTCGCTCCGGCGGGCGCTGTGCCGCATGGCTGGCCCGCAAGCGGTTCTGCCGCACCGCCGTGCTCTGGCGGCACCTGCGCAGTTTGGCTAAGTTCCGCGCGATCCCGGCCAGAACCTCAAGAGCAAAACGTGATGCCGCAACAACCCGCCGTCTGCCTTCGGCGCTCCCGACGGATGCTGCCGGTCGCGTTACCGATCCTGGCGCTCCTCGGCGTGATGATCGCTACGCCAGCACAAGCGCAAGATTACCCGGTGCGCACGGTAAAGATCGTGGTGCCCTTCCCGGCTGGCGGCACTGCCGACGTCATGCCGCGCATCATTGCCGACTGGCTGTCGCGCAAATGGGGCCAGCCGGTGATCATCGAGGACCGCGCCGGCGCCGGCGGCAATGTCGGCGCCGAAGCTGTCGCCAAATCCGATCCCGACGGCTACACGCTGCTGGCCGCGCCGCCGCCGCCGCTGGTCATCAATCAAAATCTCTACCCGCACCTCGATTTCGATCCGCTGCAATTCGTCCCGATCGCGGTGATGGGGCGGGTGCCGAACGCCCTGGTCGTCAACCCGGACAGGGTCAAGGCCAACTCAGTGAAGGATTTCATTGCCTACGCCAAAGCCAACGACGGCAAGGTCACCGACGCGACCCAAGGCAACGGCACCACCTCGCACCTGACGTCCGAGCTGTTTCAGATGATGGCGAAGGTGAAACTGCAGAACGTGCCGTATCGCGGTTCGGGACCGGCGATGAACGATCTCGTCGCCGGCAGCGTTGATTGCGCATTCGACAATCTCGGCGCACCGCTGCAGCTCATCAAAGCCGGAAGGTTGAAGCTGATCGCCGTGGCCTCGCCGCAGCGCGTCAAGAGCTTGCCCGACGTGCCGGCGATCGCCGAAACCTTGCCGGGCTTCGCCTCCGTAACCTGGTTCGCCCTGGCCGCGCCCCCGAACACCCCGGCCGCAATCATCGACAAGATCAATGCCGGCGTGAACGAGGCGTTGCGCGACTCCGACGTGCAAAAGCGTTTCGCCGATCTGACCGCCGAGCCGGTCGGCGGCACGCCGCAGGCAACCGCCGCCTACTTTCACGACGAAGCCGAGCGCTGGAAGAACGTCATCACCGCCGCTCATGTGACGTTGGACTGAGTGGCGCCGGACCAGGACAGTCATGAAGCACAGCACCGATCGCATTCTCACCACCCACGCCGGCAGCTTGCCGCGGCCGTCCGATCTCTTGGCGATGGTCGAGCGTGACGGGCCGGCGGCATTCGACAGCGACGCGGCGGGCAAGCGGTTGACTGCGGCCATCGGCGAGATCGTGCACCGGCAGGTTGATCTTGGCATCGACGTGGTCGACGACGGCGAATACGGCAAGCCGAGCTTCGTCAGCTATATCAACGAGCGACTCGGCGGCTACGAAGTCGATAGCCGCGCTGGGCCGCGCAATCAGTGGTCGACCTCGCGCGAGGGCCTGTCGTTTCCGGAATTTTATGCGCAGACCCATGCTGCCTCGACCCACACCCATATGATCTGCACCGGGCCGATCACCTACAAAGGCCACGCGCGGCTGCGGCGCGATATCGACAACTTCAAGAAGGCGCTCAAGGGCGCCAAGGTAGCGGAGGCGTTCATCCCGGCTATTTCGCCGTCCAATATCGAGGATTGGCAGAAAAACGCCTATTACAAGTCAACCGAGGAATACATTTTCGCCATCGCCGACGCGATGCACGAGGAGTACAAGGCCATCGTCGACGCCGGCTTCCTGGTGCAGATCGACGATCCGCGGCTTGTCACCTATTACATCATCCATCCTGAAGCCAGCATCGCCGATTGCCGCAAATGGGCCGAGGTGCGCGTCGAGGCGCTCAACCACGCGCTGCGCGACATCCCGGCGGAGAAAATCCGCTTTCACACCTGCTACGGCATCAACATGGGCCCGCGCATCCACGACATGGAGCTCAAGGATATCGTCGACATCATTCTGAAGATCCGCGCCGGCGCCTATTCGTTCGAGGCGGCCAATCCGCGCCATGAGCACGAATGGAAGGTGTGGAAGGACGTCAAGCTGCCGGATGGCAAGATTTTGATTCCCGGCGTGATCTCGCATTCGACGATTTTGGTCGAGCATCCCGAGCTCGTTGCCGAACGCATCGTGCGCTACGCCAATGTCGTCGGCCGCGAGAACGTCATCGCCGGCTCCGATTGCGGTTTCGCCACGTTCGCCGGGTCTAAGGAGATTCACCCCTCCATCGTCTGGGCCAAATTCAAGGCGCTCAGCGACGGTGCGCGGATCGCATCGAAAGAGCTGTGGGGCTAGCGACATCGGGGCGCGCGATGGCGAGCGATTTCGGCATTGGCGCCAGGCTGCCGCGGCTCGAAGATGCGCGCTTCATCGAAGGGCGTGGGCAGTTTTGCTCCGACATAACGTTGCCGGGCATGCTGCATGCTGCCTTCGTGCGCAGCCCCCATGCCCATGCCCGCATCCTGGCGGCGCGCAAGCCGCAAGGATTGGAGGACCGGGTCTATCTGCCGCAAGACCTCGCCGGCGTCGGCAAGATGCGCTCGACCGCGAAGCTGCCGGGCTTCAAGCCGTCCGATTGGCCGATCCTGGCCGCCGGCAAAGTGCGCCACGTCGGCGAGCCTGTCGCCATGGCGATCGCCGCGACCCGCGCCGAGGCCGAGGACATCGCCGCGCTGGTCGAAGTGGATTTCGAAGCTCTGCCGCCGGTCGTGACTATGGCGGATGCGCTGCGGAAAGCGGCGCCGTTCGTCCACGACGACTGGGGCGACAACGTCCTCGTCGACATCAAGCTCGAGGCGGGCGATCTGGAAGCGGCAAAATCCGCCGCCACCCACGTGGTCGAGCGCCAGTTTCGCATGAACCGCATGCACCCGCTGCCGCTCGAAGGCCGCGCCTGCCTGGCCGCTTACGACAACAGGCTCGACGAACTGGCCGTCTATGTCGCGCATCAACTGCCGGTGCCGCTGCAGATCGGTCTGGCGCAGGTGCTGGGTATCAGTCAGCGCCGGCTGCGCGTGGTGGTGCCGGACGTCGGCGCGTCGTTCGGCCTGAAGACCTATATCGAAAGCGAGACCGTGTGCGTCGCCTGGGCGGCGATGCGGCTACGCCGCCCGGTGCGCTGGGTGCAGGATCGCTATGAATCACTCGTCTGCGACGCTACTTGCCGCGACTACGAGTGCAAGGTGGTCGGCTATGCCGACGCCACTGGGCGCGTTCTCGGCCTCGAATGCGACGTCACCGTGGATTCCGGAGCCTACTCGCCATGGCCATGGCCCGCCGGCATCGAGGGCGGCCTCGCGGTCGGCAACATGCAGGGCTGCTACGACATCCGCGCCTTTCGCGGCCGCGCCATCAATGTCGTCAGCAACAAGCCGGCGGGCCAGCCGTTCCGCGGCGTAGCGCGGCCGCTATCGTGCGTCGGCCACGAGATCGTCATGGACGGCATCGCCGAGGCCATCGGCATCGATCCGCTCGAAGTGCGGTTGCGCAATTTCGTCAAGCCGGAGCAGATGCCCTATGTGTCGGTCACCAAGAAGACGCTCGATAGCGGCAACTACGCCGCGGCGCTCAAGCGCGTCGGCGAGTTGATCGACTTGCCGGCGCTGCGGGCGCGCCAAAAAAGAGCCGAGCCGGATGGCCGGCTGATCGGCGTCGGCTTTGCCTCGTTCTATGAGCAGACCGCCTACGGCACCGGACCGTTTGGCTATTCGGCGTGGGGCATCGAGCTGGTGCCGGGGATGGAGCCCGCGGTGGCACGGCTGACCGGCGATGGCGAACTCGTCCTCGAAGTCGGTTCGCATTGCCACGGCCAGGGCCACGAGACCGTATTTGCTCAGGTTGCCCACGAGGTGCTGGGCATCGATCCGCGGAAGATTGCGGTGCGGTTCGGCGACACCTCGACAGCGCCCGTCGGCACCGGCACCTATACGTCGCGCTCGATGGTGACGACCGGGGGCGCCATCGCCGAGGCCTGCCGGCTTTTGACGAAGCCGATCGCCAAGATCGGCGCGCACTTGATGCAATGCAAAGTCGGCGACGTCGAGATCAAAAACGGCCGCGTCCACGGCCCGCAGAGCAGCGTGGAATTCGCCGAGATCGGACGCGCCTGGTATCACCATCCTGAAGATTTACCCGCCGATATGGACGCCAGCGGTCTCTCCGCTACCTCCGGCCACAAAGCCCACGACCCCGGCGTATTCTCCTATTCGGCCCATGCCGCCGCCGTCGCCGTCGATCCGGAAACCGGCGCCGTCGAAGTGATCGA
>JASHQO010000037.1 GCA_030039105.1 Xanthobacteraceae bacterium | reverse complement strand
CGAGAAGCAGCAGGACGAAGCTGAGAAAGAAGTGTTTCATGCGTCGCTCACAGTTTATCCGTCATTGCGAGCCCCGCGAAGCAATCCAGTCCTCAGATGCCGGACTGGATCGCTTCGTCGCTTCGCCCCTCGCAACGACGGATCGCACTTAAAAAGCTCCCGGATAGCTGCCACCGTCGATCAACAAGCTCTGGCCGGTGATATAGCCGGCATGAACCGAGCAGAGAAATGCGCAAAGCGCGCCAAGCTCGGCCGGGTCGCCGTAGCGCTTGGCGGTGCTCGCTTCGGCCCGCTCGTGAAACACCTGATCGAAGGTCTTGCCGGTGCCGGTAATCATACCGCGGATGTGGCGATGCTGGGCGTCGCTGTCGAAAATGCCGGGCAGCAGATTGTTGATGGTGACGTTACGGGCAGCGGTTTGCCGCGCCAGTCCGGCCGCGACGCCCACCAGTCCGGCACGGGCGCCGTTCGACAGGCCGAGCTCGCCTTGCGGGGTTTTGACGCTGCGCGACACGATGTTGACGATGCGGCCGAATCCGCGCGCCGCCATGCCGTCGATCGTGAGCCGGATCATCTCGATGGGCGAAAGCATCATGTCGTCGAGCGCCGCGACCCAGTCGTCGCGCGACCAGTCGCGGAAGCTTCCTGGCAGCGGCCCCTGTGAATTGGTGACCAGAATATCAGGTGCCGCGCAGGCGCCGACCGCCGCGGCTCGGCCGTCGGGCGTCGTCAAATCGGCGGTAACGGTTGCAACCTTGACGCCGCCCGCCCGCGCGATTTCGGCGCCAGCGCACTCAAGCATGTCGCGGCTGCGGGCCACGATGGTGAGATTGACGCCTTCCCGCGCTAGCGCCAAGGCGCAGGCTTTGCCGAGACCGCGGCTCGCGCCGCACACCAGCGCGCTTTTGCCTCTAATGCCGAGGTCCAAATTCCTGGCCTTAGATCTTTACGCGTCAGGCCGCCACGGCCGAAAGGGCTTTGAGCTTGTAGCCGTAAGCCTTGTCGAGGCCGAGCTCGCCGATAATGCGCAGACCTTTGCCGAGCGTCTCGGCGTCAAGGCCGGTCAGCGGCTTGCGCAGATCGCCGGCCGGCATGCCGAGCGCCTTCATCAGCGATTTCACCGCCACCGGATTGATCACCGAATAGGTGAAGTGCAGCAACGGCAGCAGGCGCAGATATTCGCGCCTGAAGCTTTCGGCCTCGGTGTAGCTCGCCCACGGCGTCGAGATCGTGGCGAGCTCGGCTGGCGCGATGTTGCCGGTCATGTTCGCGGTGCCGTGGCCGCCGAGACTCATGGTCGGCACCACGAGGCCAAGATTGGGGCTGTCGCAGCACATCACGGACACGTCGGGCTTCGCCGCCAGCACCTGCGCCACTTGGCCGACGCGGGCGGTGGATTCCTTATGCACCACGTAGTTCGGGTGCTTGAAGATGCGGATGAGATGATCCCAATGCAGATCGCTCTTCACCCGCGGCGGGTTGTTGTAGATGCCGAGCGGCAGGTCGGTGGCGTCGGCGACGCCGAGGAAGAAGCGCTCGATGTCGGCTTCGGGTGCGCAGATATAGGCCGGCGCAGCGAGGATGGCGCCGTCGCCGCCGTTATCCTTGGCGAAGCGCACGTTGGCTATGGTCGCCTCGGTATTGTTGCCGGTGCAGCCGTAGAAGATCGGCATCTTGGCCGACTTCATCTTCGCCGTCTCGACGATGATCTTCTTCTTTTCCTCCGGCGACAGCATCGAGGTCTCGCCGGTCGAGCCCATGACCAGCACCGCCTTGGTGCCGTGCTGCTCCTGGAAGGCGAGCAGGCTTTTGAAGGCAGCGAAATCCACCGACCCGTCCTTATTGAACGGCGTGATCAGGGCGACGAACGAGCCGGTGATTTTTTGCTTGGGCATGGAGACTCTCTCCTGATTCGTCATGGCCGGGCTTGTTGTCCCGGCCCTCCACGTCTTCGGCCGCGCGCAAGTCGTGGATGCCCGGCACAAGGTCGGGCATGACGCACGTCAGACGCTGCAATGATTGATGAACTTCTCCGGCGGCCGTTCGCCCCATTGCGAGCGCAGCGCTTCTTCCGCCGGAATGAGATTGGAGCCGTTGGCGAGGTTGAGGCGGTCGCTATCGGCCCAGTGCTCATGCACCCGGCCCCACGGATCGGCCCAATAGTCGTAGACTTGGCTGCCGAGCACGTGGCGGCCGATGCCCCACATATGCTCGTACTTTCCAGTCTCCTTCAGATAGTCGTGGCCCATGCAGACATCGTCGATATCCGGCACTTCGAAGGAGATGTGGTTGAGCCCGCTCTTATCGGAGTTCAGGCAGAAGAAAACATGGTGATCGACGTAGGTGTCGCCGCGGTCGCAGCGATTGAACGAGCCGATCAGATTATCCTCGTGCTCGGCGTAGACGTCGTCGGAGCAGACGAAGCCGAGCGTCTCGCGGAACCACTTCACGGTCTCGGCGAATTTCGCCGACATTAGCACGCCATGGCCGATGCGCTTGACGTGGGCCGGGCCGCGCGGCAGCCGCATCAATTCGCCGGCGCGCGCGGTCGGCTGTTCGCCGGAGTTGAGCTTTTGGCGCCTCACCGCGATCGGCGCGAGCTGCTTGATGCCGCACACCACCTCGATCTGAAAGCCGTTCGGCTCGGTCAGCCGCACCCGTTTGCCGCCGCCGGGCTCGTCCATGGTCTCGATGCCGGTGGCACCGGGCGCCTTGGCCAGCTTCTTCAGCTCGTCTTCGTTATCGACGTAATAGGCCAACCCGACGACCTTCGGATCGCCCTTCTCGGTGATGTGGATGTGGTTGGCCGGATCGGTGCCACGCATATAAAGTGCGTTGGCGGTGCGCTCGCTGCGGATCATGCCGAAGCGGGTGAGGAATTCCTCCATCACGTCGAGATCCGGCGCCCGCAGGCGCCCGTAGGCAATGTCGGTGGCTTTGATCCAGGCCATATCGTTCTCCAGCATGTTCAGGCGTGGGGGCTAATTTGCCATGATCGGCCGGGCCGGGCTAGCGGCGAAGAGTTGCGCCAAAGCGTCGCCAGCATTGCCCCTGTCTCATAGTAAAAGCGCCGCCGCAGCGCCCTTTTGCCGGCGTCTCGGACATCGCGATTTCGGAACTGGAAACCGCCCAAGGCCCATGCTAAGCCGCATCGCTGAAAAACAGGTCCGTGCGACCAACCTGCGTATAAGGAACGGGGAGGTTTAGAGCTTGGATTTTCTGCTGCGCCTGAGCCGCGGCATCGATGCTCTCAACGAGAAAATCGGCTATTCGGCGAACGTCGCGGTGTTGTTGTCCTGCCTGATCAGCGCGGGCAACGCCATGGTGCGTTACGCCTTCGACTACAGTTCGAACGGCTGGCTCGAAATCCAGTGGTATCTGTTCGCCTACATGGTGATGTTCGGCGCTTCCTACACCTTCCGGCGTAACGAACATGTGCGGGTGGAGATCTTCTATCTCTTTCTCAGCGAGCGCGGCCAGGCTTGGCTCGATCTGTTCGGCACGATCCTCCTGCTGCTTCCGGTCTGCGTCGTCCTGACCCTGCTGAGTTGGCCGTTCTTTATGCAGTCCTACGCAACCAACGAGTGGTCCGGCAATGCCAACGGCCTGATCCGTTGGCCGATCAAGCTCGTCCTGCCGGTCGGCTTCGCGCTCCTGGCGGTGCAGGGCATTTCCGAAATCATCAAGCGCATCGCCGCACTCAAAGGATATATCGCGCTCGACGCCAAATACGAAAGACCGCAACAGTGACCATTCCTGTCGAATGGATGCCGCCGCTGATGTTCATCGGCTTGGTGCTGTTCATGCTGGTGGGCTATCCGGTCGCTTTTTCGCTCGGGGCAATGGGACTGTTCTTCGGCGCCATCAGCGTCCAGCAGGGCTTTTTCAGTTTCGACTTTCTGCAGGCGATACCCGGCCGCATCTTCGGCAACATTCTGTCGAACGACGTGCTGCTGGCGATTCCGTTCTTCACCTATATGGGCTCGATTCTCGAACGCTGCGGTCTCGCCGAGGATATGCTGGAATCGATGGGGCAGCTATTCGGGCCGATCCGTGGCGGTCTCGGCTATTCCGTCATTATCGTCGGCTTCATCCTCGGCGCGATCACCGGCACCGTGGCCGGACAAGTGATTGCCATGGCGCTGATCTCGATGCCGATCATGATGCGCTGCAGCTACAACATGCGCTACATCACCGGCGTGTTGGCCGCCTCAGGCACCATCACTCAGTTGGTTCCGCCGTCGCTGGTGCTGATTGTGCTCGCCGACCAGCTCGGCAAATCGGTCGGCGACATGTATCTCGGCGCCTGGGGCCCGTCTGTGGTCCAGGTGGCGCTGTTCGCCGTCTACACCTGGCTGCTCGGGGTCTTCCGGCCCGGCGACGTGCCGCCGGTTCCCAAGGAAGACCTGACGCTCACCGGCTGGGCGCTCTGGAAGAAGTGCCTGCTCGGCATCATTCCATCGGCCGTGCTGATCTTCGTGGTGCTCGGCACGATGTTCCTCGGTCTTGCCACGCCGACCGAGGCCGGCGCGATGGGCGCGGTCGGCGCCGGCGTCCTTGCCGTAATGCATCACAAGCAATTCAGCGCCACGGGAAAGAACGTCCTGATCATCGGGCTCTTCGCGGCTCTATTCGGCATCGTGGTGGGCGTGTCGGGATTACCCTCCTGGATGTTCAAGGCGGCATTCGCCGTGGTCTATGCCGCAGTGGTCTGGATCCTGATTGAGGGCTGGAGGATCGCCGATCTGCGCAGCCTGTTCATCCAAGGCTACCAGCAGACCATGCGGATTACCTCCATGGTCACTTTCATCTTGATCGGCGCCACAAGCTTCTCGGTCGTCTTTCTCGGCGTGGACGGCAACAAATGGCTCGAGCACATGCTGACCTCGATGCCGGGCGGCCCGTGGGGTTTTCTCGCCTTCATCAACGTCTTCATCTTCTTCCTGGCCTTCTTCCTGGATTTCTTCGAGATTGCGTTCATCATCCTGCCGATGATCGGACCGGTCGCGCAGCTACAATTGTCGCCTATCGTGGGCCCGGACAACGCCCTGATCTGGTTCGGAGTCATGCTGTGCGTGAACATGCAGACGTCGTTCATGCACCCGCCGTTTGGCTTCGCACTGTTCTATCTGCGCGGCGTCGCGCCGAAAGAGGTCAAGAGCTCGGACATCTACTGGGGCGCGCTGCCCTGGGTGGGATTGCAACTGCTGCTGGTGGCGCTGGTGATCGCGTTCCCTTCCATCGTGACGGGCTTGCTGGAAAAGCCCGCGGCCGTGGATTTGAAGTCCATCCATTTCCAGGCACCGCCCTCGGACGACAGCGGTCCGCCACCGACTTTCAAATAGCGGAAAGCTTCATCCGGCAGCGGCGCGGCGACGGTCGAGCCACGCCAGCAGATAACCCAATCCGACCGCCATCACCGCAAACGCGATCGGCAAAGCGGTATCGAGGGCCGGAAAGTCGGCCGCGATCCGGGGCGCCAGCGCCCGGTCGCCGGCGACCAGCCCGCCCGCGATCCAGCCCAGCAATCCCGCGCCGGCGACCACGAGGATCGGCAATCTTTCCAGGATCAGCAGCAATATTCCGGCGCCGAAGATGACCAGCGGCACGCTAATGGAGAGGCCGATCGCCATCAGCCCGATCCGGCCGTTGGCGGCGCCGGCGACCGCGACAACGTTGTCGAGGCTCATGACCGTATCGGCCAGGATAATGGTCCAGGCCGCCCGCCACAGGCTATATTCGGCAGGCTGGCGCTCGACGACTTCGTCTTTCTCATCGCGCAGCAAATCGCCCGCGACCCACAACAGCAAGAGTCCGCCGGCCAGCCGCAGATAAGGCACTGCGAGCAGCTCGACCGCGATGGCGGTGAAGACGATCAGCAGGCCAGCCGCCGGCGCGGCACCGAGCACCAAGCCCCACTTGCGGCGGCTCTCGGGCAAGGCGCGGCAGACCATGGCGATGACCAGCGCGTTGTCGCCGCTGAGCAGAATATTGACCCAGACGATCTTGCCCAGCGCCAGCCAGAAATCGAAATCCAACACGTCCGTCGTCCTTGCCGCGGCCGCGGGCCTTGCCCTCGCATCGTCCGACCGCGGATGCAAGGATTTTGCCCGTCGCGGCGGCACAAAAAAGCCCCGCGTTGGCGCGGGGCTTTTCGCGATTGTGGGCGCCGCCGATCAGCCCGCGCCGACCTTGGCGTACATGAAGTTGTCGAATTGCTGCTCTTCGACGCGGAACCACTCGTCCTCGGTGGCGAGGAACGGCGACCAGTTGTCGAAGATCTTCTTGAACTTCGGATTGCGCGCCGACTCCTCGGCATAGAGCTCGCGCGAGGCCTTGAAGCACGCTTCCATGATCGGCCGCGAGAAATAGCGAAGCTGCGTGCCGGCGGCGATCAGCCGCCGCAGCGCCGCCGGATTGTCGATGTCGTATTTGCCGAGCACCCAGGTGGTGGCATCGCCTGCCGCGACCTGAATGATGGACTGGTACACCTTCGGCAAGCTATTCCATGCGGCGAGGTTGATATAGACGGACAGGTTGGTCTGCCCCTCCCACCAGCCGGGTGCGTAGTAATACTTGGCAATCTTATAGAAGCCGAGCTTCTCGTCGTCATAGGGGCCGACCCATTCGGCAGCGTCGATGGTACCCTTTTCGAGCGCCGGATAGATGTCGGGGCCGCCGATCTGCTGTGGCACCACGCCGAGCTTGGTCAGCACCGCGCCGCCCCAGCCGCCGATGCGGAACTTGATGCCCTTCAAGTCGTCGACGGTGTTGATCTCCTTGCGCCACCAGCCGCCGGCTTGGGTTCCGGTGTTGCCGGCCGGGAAGGAGATAATGTTGTAGCCAGCCATGAATTCCTGGATGAGCTCCAGGCCGCCGCCGTGCCGCAGCCACGCGTTCATGCCGCGGAAATTCATGCCGTACGGCACCGTGGAATCGAAAGTGAAGGTCGGATCTTTGCCGACATAATAGTAGCTCGCGGTGTGGCCCATCTCGACCGTGCCGTTCTGCACGGCGTCGAGCACTTGCAGCGCCGGCACGATCTCGCCCGCCGCAAAGGTGCGGATTTGGAAGTTGCCGTCGGTCATCTCGCTGACCCGCTTGGCCAAGTACTCGGCACCGCCGTAGATGGTGTCGAGGCTCTTCGGCCAACTCGCTGTCATGCGCCAGTTCAGCTTCGGCACGGACTGCGCGATCGCCGGCGCGGCAACGGCGCTGGCCGCCAAGCTAACGCCGCCCGCGGTTAAAAACTTGCGTCGATTCATGATCCTCTCCCTCCCGAACTTGATTTTGCTTCGGCCCGATGTTTGGGCCATGCCCCAAGGCTTCATGGCGATCATACACAATCGGAGGCCCGGCCCAAGGTCAAATTGGCCGCACCTCAGAGGTCGCGGCGAGACCTGAAAACGGTTTGGAAAGGCCGAGTTTCGAGCCTCCGTCGGTGCCGGCGGCAGCTTGTGGCAGGCGCGACCACGGCAGCGCCCGCCCGGTACGTGGGACGCAGTGACGATACACGACTCGAGCCGGACCAAGGCCGGTGCAACGAAAATAAGGCGGCGCACGACCGTCAGCCCAAGTGGCGTCAGAGGAAACTGCCGTAAGTTTGGAGGTTGGAGCGGGCGATGGGAATCGAACCCACGACACTCAGCTTGGGAAGCTGATGTTCTACCACTGAACTACGCCCGCGCTTCGCTTGAGAATAGCGAAGCGCGCCGCCCTGCGGCAAGGGCGCGCGAGCTTACAGGCTGTCGCGCCAGCGGGCGATTTGCGGCATCAGGCCGAAGACGAGGGCAGCAGTGATCGCCCAGAACACGACCACGATTGCGATCTCAGCCAACGTTCCCGCCTGTTCGGCCCGCAATGCAATGATGGCCCGCGCCAACAGCGCGTTGAATGGAATGAACAGCAGCGGCCCAAGCAGGACGGTGTCGCCGAGCGCGGCGATGTCCGACTTGTCTTGCGTCACCGTCAGCGTCGCCAGCGCGAACAGGCCGGGCAACGGCAACGCGCTGGCCAAGCCGACCCAGCGAGAATCTTGCTCGACATGGGCGACGACGGACAGTAGCGCGAACGCGACGACGAAGCAGGCGACACGAACGGCGCCGCTTGAGTTGAGCCACATGACGCGGAACGTCACCGGCGCAGTCGGCGGCGACGAACGCCAACAGCCCGCCATATAGACGGCGACGAGCGCGAGTTGGATGACGAGCAAAACCGGCGCGACCGACAACGTGTCGCGAAACCATGCCAATACCACCGCGCCCATGGCCCATAACAGAGTCCAGATGGCGACACGCAAAACGATCATGGCTTCAGCGTTCAACTCCGCCGGCAGCAGCGGCAGCCACGGATAGCGGTGAACCACGAGCAAAAAGAGCAGGCAGTTCCACATCATGACGAGATAAATGGCGCCGGCCATGCCGAGCGGGTCGGCGCCGGTGAGCATGGCGATGCCGTTGAGCAGCGGAAAGGTCAGCAGCACGCCGCCGATGCGCTTGTCCCGCGCGCCAAGCCAGCCGATCAGGACAAAGGCGGCGATGCCGAGGATGAGTTTGCTGATGATCTCCAAGATTTTCGACCTTTTGCGCTCTAGCCGCGCGAGCCCGTATGATGCCAGCATTCGCCGCGTGATGGCATCAGGATCACTGCAATGCCGCGCGATCGGATCGAATTTCTCGCGCCGCCCAACGCCATCACGCCGACCGGCCCGTGGAGCCTGGGCGTGCGGGCCGGAGATTTTATCTTTGTCGTCGGCATGCGCGGCATCGATCCCGCAACCAACACGCTCGTCAACGACGACGAGGCGCGGGTGCGGCAGGCATTTCTGAGCATGCAGATCGTCGTCCGTGCGGCCGGCGGCAGCTTGCGCGATGCGGTATGGCTGGCGATCATGTCACCGACTTGGACCGCCATCGGCCCCTGGTGAATAAGATCCAAGAGGAGTTTTGGGTTGCGCCCTACCCGCCGCGCACCATCGTCGAGGCGCGCCGGCTTAATCAGGATGACATTGTCGAGGTGGAAGGGACGTTCTTTTGTCCGGCCTGAAAAGGGGGCAAATCCAGGCCCTGATCATTGCCAGTACTGATTAACGTCAAAGCCGGGACTGCGCAGATGATGCGCTAGATCGACGCCAAGGCATCCTGAAGATTGCGAGTAAAACGCGCATTAATGTGAAGCCGCTTTTCCCTTATTCCAGAATAACAATATCGCCAAAGATCGAATATGTCGCCGCAGCCTCCGGTGGCGCAAAGGCGACAATTCCGCAGCGGCGCTTCGCATCGTTTATTATTCGACTTTATCGTTTTCGATTAAGCAAAAAGACCTGGGCATAAATTTGCGAATCGGATGGATTCGTTCGCTAGTTCATCTTTCGCAAAAAAATACTGAGCAGGGCGGCGCGGTTCGTCAGCACAGCATCCGAAGGGGCACCGTGGCTCAGGCCGAGATGAATCTGCGGGATCTGGTGATTCTGGTCGCCGATCCAAGCTCGTACATATCAATGCTGATCCACAGCATGCTGCGTGGCTTCGGCTCCAGCAAGGTGCTGGAAGTGCGCAACTCCGTCGGCGTGCTGCATGCGCTGACCGGACAGCGCATCGACATCATGATCTGCGACCTGTGGCTGCCACCGCACGGCGGCCTGCCGCTGACGCGCGCCATCCGCGGCAAGGCCGACAACGAGCATCGTACTATGCCGATCCTCATGATGTCGAACGACTCGCGCGAAACCACCATCAAGCGCGCCCGCGACGCCGGCGCCAACATGGTGATCGCCAAGCCGATATCGCCGGCAGCGCTCTACGATCGCCTGACCTGGATCGCATTCAACCCCCGCAAGTTCATCGACACCGGGACCTATTTCGGGCCGGACCGCCGCTTCAAGATCGAAGGCTATCCGGGGGGCGTCGGTCGGCGCAAAAGCGATCAAATCATCGAAGTCGCCGCGGAGACCGGACCGGCGCTGGCGCAGAACGATATCGACAGCCTGTTCAGCGCGGTCCGCACGGGACAAGATTGATGACGAAGCCGAGCCACCCGGAAGCACGCGAGTTTCACGTCGACACGCGGTTCCAAAAGATGGCGCGCCGCAAGGGCGGCGTGCCACGCGACAAGGCGATCAAGCAGGCCAACCTGCAGATCGAGCAGCTCAAGCCCCAGTTCGACGACTGGCTCGACGGCGAGCTGCAGGAATTCGCGACGCTGATCAAGAACGTCGAGACCGGCGCCGCCGGGGCTGACTGGGCCGCAGACGCCAATCGCCGGAGCCACGAATGGCGTGACAGCGCGACGACGCTGGGGTTCGAGCTCCTGGCCTTCATCGCCAATTCGCTGTGCGATATGCTGGAGGCGATCGAGACCGGCAGCGCCTGCAACGTGGAATCGATCGCCTGCCATCTCGATGCGCTCGCTCTGGCGCGCAAGGCGAACTACCGTCACATGAAGCCGGAGCAGGTGCCGGAATTGACCAAGGGCCTGCACAAGGTCGTCAAACGGGTTTCGACCTAAAGCATGATCCCGAAAAAGCCGACCCTCGGACTTGATCCGAGGGTGGCAACCGGTTTCAGAAAAGATCATGCGCAAGCAAAAGGCTAGAGCGAGATGACGATTCGACCAAAACTCATCCCGCTCTAGGTCGTCCGCGGCGCAACGCCGGCGTGGATGTCGGTCGCTAAAACTCGACTTCTTCTGTTCCCGGCACGATGTCCAAGAGCGTGTCCTCAAGATGGCGCTTCAGCCGCTCCTTGAGGTCGGCCACCGACACCGCCGCGATCGTATCCTCGGCCGGATGACTGCCGCCTTCCTTGCGCAGCCAGGATTCGCCGGATTTCTCCGCGGCATGCATCAGAACCTGGACGAACATGGCAAATTCCTGCTGCAGGCGGTCGAAATCCTGCAGCGTGACGATGAGGTCGCGGTCGAGCATGCCCGGCTGCACCCGTACCCGTTCGGTGATACGCGCGGTGGTTCGCTCCAACCGTGCCACCGTTTCGCGCAGCACTGTCGCGGTGGCGGCAAGAAAGGTGGCAAATTCATCGACAACAGGCTTGACGACACCGCTACCCGACACTGCATGCATTACGACAGCTTCCCCATCACCTGTTCGATCTTCTGACGCAAGATATCGGCGTTAAACGGCTTGATCAGATAGTTGTTGGCGCCGGCCTGCGCCGCCTTGACCACGAGTTCGCGGTCGCCGCGGCCGGTCAACAGGATGAATGGCACCTTGCGCGCCGCTGGATGGCCGCGCACCGCGCGCAGCAGGGCCAGGCCGTCCATCTCCGGCATGTTGAAGTCGGAGATGATCAGGTCGAGCGGCTGCAATGACGCCGTGTCCATGGCGGCTTTGCCATTCTCCGCTTCGTGGATGTGGCGGATGCCGATCTGTTCCAGCGTCATGCGGGTCATTTGCCGGACGCTGTTCTGATCGTCGACCACGAGGACCTTAAGGACTGCTGCGCTTGGCATTGTCGTTGCTCCTGAAAACCGCCTCTCATTCCGAGAGGCCACTTCAACCTCATGACGCGGCCGCGGCGTCTATCCTCTACTAGCGATGCGAGTGACGGCCAACTCGGCCTGGCCGTTGCGGCTCGATGCGATATCGGACAGCTTCTCGACGTCGAGAATGAACGCGACCCGGCCGTTGCCCAGGATGGTGGCACCGGCAATACCGGGCACCGAGCCGTAGCTTTCTTCGATGCTCTTCACGACGACCTGCTGATGTCCGCACAATTCGTCGACGAGGATGCCGAACCGGGCGCCCTCGCCCGCATCGGTGATGATGACTACCCGCTCGTCGGAGGCCGTCGCCGTCGAGCTGATATCGAGCAGCTCGCACAGTTGGACCAAAGGCACCAGGTTGCCGCGCAATTTCAGCATGCCCGGCGTTCCGATCAGATTGTGGATGTCCGATGCCGGCGGCCTCAGGCATTCGACGATCGCCGACATCGGCATCACATAGGTCTCGACCCCGACGCGGATCACCATGCCGTCCATCACGGCCAGCGTCAGCGGCAACGCGAGCTGGATGGTCATGCCGCGGCCGCGGTCCGATTTCAGCGAGATGCGACCGCCGACGTCCTGGATGTTGCGCCGGACCACGTCCATGCCGACGCCACGGCCGGAAATATCGGACACCTTTTCGGCGGTGGAGAAGCCAGGCAGAAAGATCAGGTTGTTGATTTCGTCGTCGCTCAAAGTGGCGTCAGCGTTGACCAAGCCGCGATCCTTCGCCTTCTTCAGCACGCGCTCGGAATTGATGCCGGCGCCATCGTCCTTGATCTCGATGACGATGCGGCCGCCGCGATGCTCGGCCGACAGCCGGATCGTGCCCTCTTCCGGCTTGCCGATGGCCGCGCGATCGGCCGGCGCTTCGATGCCGTGATCGATCGAGTTGCGGATGATGTGGGTGAGTGGGTCGCCGAGCCGCTCGATGATCGAACGGTCGACCTCGGTGTTCTCGCCGGCCATTTCCAAGCGGACCTTTTTCGCCGTTTTGGTGGCAAGCTCGCGCACCAGGCGCGGCATGCGCTGAAACACCGCGTTCACCGCCTGCGCCCTCATCGACATCACGCTGTCTTTGAGCTCGCGGGTGTGATGCACGACCTCGTCGAGCACCTGGGTCAGCCGGCCGCTAACGTCCTCCGGCAGGGTGTGCACGACCTGACCGAGCATGGCCTGAGCGATGACAAGCTCGCCGACCATGTTCACCACGCGGTCGATCTTTTCCAGCTCAACCCGGGTGGTGGTGGCGCCGACAGGTGCCGCCTTTGCTGCAGTCGCCCGCGGCGGCGCCGCCGCGGCCGCGCGAGCGGCACCGGCATTGGCGGCGCCATTGCGCGCCTCGGCTTCGGTCGGATGACCGGCTGCCGGCATGGCCGGCTGCAGCGGCGGCGCGGCGGTCTCGGCGATCTCTTTCACCGGACTTGGATCGGTCGGCGCATCCGACGTCGTGCCGAGCTTCTCGATCGTGAGCTCGCAGTCATCGACCACGAATTCGAATACCTCGTCGATCTGTTCGCGCTTGGCCGATGTCTTCAGCGTTCCGGTCCAGCCGATATAGGGTCGGTCGTGCTCAAGCTCGGCGAGCGGCGGCAACCGGTCGCATTCGGCGACGAGATCGAGCTCGCCGAGCTTGCGCAGCTCACGCACGATGTAGAGCGGCTCGTTGGCCTTTTGCAGCAGCTCCGGCTTAGGCCGGAACACGATGCGATAGCTCGCTTCGGCGCCGTCGTCACCGTTATCGAAGTCGTCGATGCGGACCGGCATGAAATCGAGGCCCTCGAAATCCGCCGGCGCCGCCGCGGCGTCGCCGGCGTCACCTTCGGCGCCGCTGCCGTGCAGCAAGTGCTCGAGCGCCGCGCGAGATTCACTGCCGAGGTCGGGCGGGATCGCCTCGCCGGATCGTGACATCCCGACCAGATCCGTCAGCACGTCGTTGGCCGGAAGCAGGACATCAACCACGTCCGGGGTTGCCGCGAGCTTGCCGCTGCGCATGGCATCGAGCACGGTCTCGAACACATGGGCGAAACTGACCAGCCCGTCGAAGCCGAAAATGCCGGCGCCGCCCTTGACCGAGTGCACCGAGCGGAACACGGCGTTGATCGTGTCTTCGCCGCCGGCACCCTCGCGGATGTCGGTGAGACCCGCTTCGATCTGCTGCAGCGCTTCGCTGCACTCATCGAAGAAGGTCAGCTTCAGTTGTTCGAGGCTCGCCATAATCTTGCTTTCGCGGTGCCGATCCGACGCCTAGGGCGCCACCTTGTTGATGGTTGCGACCAAGCGGTCGGGATCGAACGGCTTGACCATCCATCCGGTAGCGCCGGCCTCGCGCGCGATGTTGCGCTTCGCCGCTTCGCTTTCGGTGGTGAGCACCAGGATCGGCGTGGCCTTGTACGCGGCGTTCTTGCGCATCTGCCGGATCACTTCGTAGCCATCCATGCGCGGCATGTTGATGTCGGTGACGACGACGTCGACGCGCTGTTCCCTGTCGAGCATGTCGAGCCCGTCTTGGCCGTCGACGGCCTGCAGCACCTCGAAGCCGGCTTCGTTGAGCGTCAGCAGCAGCATGTCGCGAATAGTCTTGGAGTCGTCGATCGTCAAAATGCGTTTGGCCATCACGGGCTCCTCTGGTGCGGCGCGGCCAATGGCAGCGTCGACTGGCTCGCTATCTCTGGTTTGCGACTCTGACGCGATGCCCTGTTGAGCCGCGGCCTGCATCTGCGGCGCGACATCCTGGTCGACTGCGGCCTGTGTATCCGGTGCAATATCCTGCCCGGCGGGCTGCGCGTCCGCCGCGGTCGCCTCATCGTCCGCAATCTGATCGTCCGGCTCGCTCGCGTCAGTCATGCAGCGCGATCTCCAATCGAGGCCGAGATCGGCGAAGGCGCTGATGAAAGCTTCCGACGGCTGCTCGATGACGATCCGATCGTGACTGTGTAGCGCCGCTAGGATGATTTGCATGCACGGCAGCGTCAGTGTCTCGACCGCGGAGGCGTCGATGACGGCCGGCGATGCGGACTGCAGCAGGTCGCGCATGGTGCCGAGGAAGCCTTCGGCCGCGGCCATATCCAGCACGCCCGGCAATCTCAGCCGTGATGTACTCCCGTCGCTCATGCCACGATCCTCAGATTGCTCCGTCGTCGATTTGCCACGGTCATGCCGCCTCGCCGCCGACGCGCCGGCCGCTGTGCGGCTCTTCGGCGTCGCAAGCTTCGATGATCGCGTCCGCCACGCGATCGAGCGGGTATTGGCGCATGACCGCGCCGACCTCGAAGGCGACCCGCGGCATGCCGTAAATCAGCGCCGTCTCCTCGTCCTGACCGAGCGTGATGCCGCCGGCGCGGCGCAGCTCGAGCAGGCCCTGGGCACCGTCCTTGCCCATGCCGGTGAGAATTGCGCCGACCGCCTTGCGCCCGAAGACGCTGGCGGCCGAGCGGAACAGCACGTCGACCGAGGGACGATGGCCGCTGACCGTCGGGCCGTCGGACAGACGGCAGACGTGATGGGTGCCGTGGCGGGCAACTTCGAGATGATGGGATCCCGGTGCGATGTAGACATGGCCGTGCTCGATCGGCATGTCGTGGGCGGCCTCGTGCACCGTCATCGGACATTCGCGATTGAGCCGCTCGGCGAAGCCAGTGGTGAACCGCGCCGGCATGTGCTGGGTGATCAGCACCGGCGGGCAATCGGCCGGAAGCCCGAGCAGCACCACCTTGAGCGCTTCGACGCCGCCGGTCGACGCGCCGATGAAGGCGATTTTGTCCGAT
>JASHQO010000425.1 GCA_030039105.1 Xanthobacteraceae bacterium | reverse complement strand
CTCGCCGCGCTCGCCGGTGATGAGGGCGGTGACGCCTTTCTCCTTGAGCCACTCGAACAGCCGGCGCAGCTCCGCGCGCAAGAGCTGCTCGTTCTCCAAACCGCTGAACAGCGTTTCGACGGTATCGATGACCACCCGCTTGGCGCCGATCGAATCGATGGCAAAACCGAGCCGGATGAACAGGCCTTCCAGATCGTAGTCGCCGGCCTCGGCGATCTTGGTGCCCTCGAGCTCGACGTGGTCGATGGCGATCTTCTTCTCGGCGATCAGTCTCCGCATATCGTAGTTGAGCGAACCGACGTTCTTGATCAGGTCCTCCGGCCGCTCCTCGAAGGCGAGGAAGACGCCGGGCTCGTCGTATTCGACCGCCCCGTTGTAGAGAAACGTCATCGCGAACAGGGTTTTGCCGCAGCCCGCGGAGCCGCACAGCAGCGTCGGCCGCCCTGTCGGCAAGCCGCCATAGGTCACCTCATCAAGCCCGGCGATTCCGGTCGGCGACTTGCCGATGGCGGCTAATTCAATGCGTTTGCCGCGCGTCTTCGCTTCCGCTTGCATGGATTACGCACCCCTCCGGCCGGTTGGCCGAGCCTCGTGGGACAGCCGGCGCTGCAATAAGCGCCGGTCCTCCCCCTAAGGAGGGCAAAGCGGCAAGCCGCCAGAAGGTTCCATCGCGATTTCCGGAAAATAGCGGATTCTAGTGATAGCCGATGTCGCCGCGCACCTTGCCGCGAAACACCCAATAGGACCAACCGGTATAGAGCAGCACGATCGGCAGCAGGATGAGCGTGCCGACCAGCAGAAAAGCTTGCGTGCTCGGCGACGCCGCGGCCTGGTGCAGGGTGAAATGTCGCGGCACGATCATCGGCCACAGGCTGATAGCGATGCCGAGGTAAGACATGACGAAAAGCCCGAGCCCGGCAGCGAACGGCCCGTATTCGGACGCGGTCCGCAGCGCGTGCCACGCGTACAGCACCAGCGCCGCCGTGATCAACGGCACCGGCGCGAGCCACACGACGTGCGGGAACGAGAACCAGCGCGCGGCGATGTGCGCATCGGCGAGCGGCGTCCAGATGCTGACGACCGCAATGGCGATCGCCGTGCCGACCAGGCAATAAAGGCCGAGCCGGCGCGCCCAATCCTGCAGCGCGCCGTCGGTCTTGATGATGAGCCAGCCGGCGCCAAGGAGGCCGTAGCCGAACATCAGGGCGATGCCGGTGAAGATCGAAAACGGCGTGAAGCAATCGAACGAGCTGCCGACGAAATGGCGGCCCTCGACGTGAAAGCCCTGGATGAAGGCGCCGAGCACGATGCCTTGGGCGAACGCCGCGAGCGCCGAGCCGGCGGCAAAACCGCGATCCCAGAAGGTGTGGCGCTCGGCGTCGCGATAGCGGAATTCGAAGGCGACGCCGCGGAAGATCAAGGCGAGCAGCATCAGCAGGATCGGGAAGTAGACGGCAGGAATGATGATGGCGAAGGCTACCGGGAACGCCGCCAGCAGGCCGACGCCGCCGAGGATGAGCCAGGTCTCGTTGCCGTCCCAGATCGGCGCGATCGAGTTCATCACCAGGCCGCGCGCCTGCCGGTCCGGCGCGAAGTTGTACAGCATGCCGACGCCGAGATCGAAGCCGTCGAGCGCGACATAGAGGAAGACGCCGACGGCGAGGATCGCCGTCCAGATCGGCACCAGGTCGAGCGCTTGCATCATGATGCCCGCCCCGCAATTGTCGGCGACAGCGCTTCGATCGGCGATTTCGGGTGGCCGCTCTCGATCGGCTCGGCCTCTTCCGACGCCGCGGGCCCGCGCCAGACGAAGCGCAGCATCACCGAGATGCCGACCGGGAAGATGACCAGATAGACGATGACGTACAGCACGAACGACAGCAGCACGTCGGCGCCGGTCAGCGATGGCGAGACGGAATCCGCGGTGCGCATCAGGCCGTAGATGGTCCACGGCTGGCGGCCGACCTCGGTCGTGGTCCAGCCGGCGAGCACGGCGATGAAGCCGAGGCAGACCGTGACCTGGCAGAGTTTCAGGTACCAGGGCGTGTCGTCGAGCCGTCCGCGCCACAGCAAATAGAAGCCGGCAAGCACCGTGGCGAGCATCAACAGCCCGATGCCGACCATGATGCGGAAGGTGAAATAGACGATCGCCACCGGTGCGCGCTGATCGGGCGGAAAGTCCTTCAGCCCTTTGACCTCGCCGTTCCAGGCGTGGGTGAGATAGAGGCTGCCGAGTCGCGGCACGGCGATCTCGGCGAGGTTGCGTTCCTGCTCCTGGTCCGGCCAGCCGATGATCGAGGCCGGCACGCCACGGCCGCCGTCCCACAGCCCTTCGATCGCCGCCAGCTTGGCCGGCTGGTATTCGAGCGTGTTCAGGCCCTGCAGGTCGCCGAGAACGATTTGCACGGGCACGAAGATGGCAAGGAACCACAACGACAGCCGCAGCATCATGCGGCCTTCGGCCGGCGATTGGCCGCGCCGCACCGTGTAGGCGCCGACGCCGAGCACGACGAAGGCCGTGGTCACATAGAAGGCGCTGACGGTGTGGGCGAGGCGATACGGCAGCGACGGGCTGAACAGGATCGCCGACCAGTCCTTGGGGTAGAACAGGCCGTCGACGATGGCGTAGCCGACCGGCGTCTGCATCCAGCTATTGGTGGCGATGATCCAGAACGACGACGACAGCGTGCCGGCGGCGACCAGCACCGCGGCGACGAAATGCATCGCCGGCGGCACGAGCTTCCTCCCGAACAACAGCACGCCGAGGAAGGTCGCCTCGAGGAAGAACGCGGTCAGCCCCTCATAGGCCAAGAGCGGCGAGATCACGTTGCCGGCGGCGTCGGACAGCCGGCTCCAATTGGTGCCGAACTGGAACGGCATGACGATGCCGGTGACGACGCCCATGCCGAACGAGACCGCGAAGATGCGCAGCCAGAATTGCGACAGATGCAGGAAGACGTCGCGCCTGGTCAGCGCATAGACGCCTTCGAGGAAAGCGATGAAGGAAGCAAGGCCGACGGTAAAGGCCGGCAGCAGGATGTGCCAACCCACCACCCAGGCGAATTGAAGGCGAGACAGAAATTCCGGATCGAGATGCATGAACACACTCCCCGGTTGGTCTGCATCTGCCTGCGCCGGTCTTCTACATCGTGCCGTGGCCCCGGCTCACGGCGCGCCGCGTTTGCGGCGTGACGACTTTATCGGAAACGCGGACGTTCTGCCTCCGCCTTGATAGCGGATCGCCATGGTGCAGGCGCAGTGCTGGTGCCGCGCATGGTGCCGTCACCGATCAGGGTAAATCGAGCATTGACGGCTTCGACGGAAAAAGCGGCGCCGGCGCCTCGCAAACTGGAATATCTTGCACGGTTCCACTCTCATTCATCGCGCCGAGCGATGCATCAAGCGCATGGACGGCAGGATTTCGTTCCTGTTAGCCGGTCTGTCAAATCATTCAGTCGCAGACGAACAATGCTATAGTGCGGCCCGTTATTTCGAGTCTTTTTGCGAACACACTCGCGAGGCTCTCCGGCATGACGAGTGCGGGAACCGGCGAAGGCAAAGCGATCGACCTTCGCGGACTCCTCCAGGCTGCGACCTATGCGCTCGAGCTCGCGGCGATTGCCGCGGCTTATTTTGGCCTGGGCGTGTCCGCCCTGGTGGTGCCCTGGATCAACCCGACCGCAACGCCGCTGTGGCCGCCGACCGGACTCGCGCTGGCACTCATATTGCTACGCGGCTACCGCATCTGGCCGGCGATCGCGATCGGCGCTTTCTGCACCACCGCCATTGCCACCGGCTCGCTGCTGGTGTCCGGTTCCATCGCCATCGGCACGCCGCTCGCCGCCGTCACCGGCGCGTGGCTGTTGCACCGCTGGTCGCAGGGCCGCGACACCTTCGCGACCGCATTCGGCGCGGCAAAATTCGCGCTCATTGCCTTCGTGCCGATCGCGCTGATCAGCTCGGCCATGGCGGTCGGCGGCGTGATCCTCGGCAACGAGGTCGGCTTCTCCGGCCCGGTCGTCACCTGGGCGAACTGGTGGCTCGCCGACGCCACCGGAACCTTGCTGGTGGCGCCGGTGATCCTATTGTGGGCGACGCGGCCGTTGCAGCAGTTCTCCAAATGGCGCCTGCTGCAAACCGCCGTCATCCTCGTCCTCACCGCGGCCATCGCCATCGCCGCCTATAGCCCGCAGGCCGCGAGCTTCCTCGCCGACAGCGATTTCGACGCGCTGGTGCCGTATCGCAGCCTGTTCGGCTTCCTCGTCGTGCTGCCGCTGACCTGGGCCGCCATGCGCGGCGACCAGGGCGACACCGCCGCGGCGGCGCTGATCTTCTGCGGCATCGCCGCGTGGGGGCTTGCGGCCGGCGCCGGCGGCCACGGCGACTGGAGCGGATCGCCGCTGCTGCTATTGGCGCTCGCCATCGGCACCTCGGCGCCGCCGCTCATTCTCGGCGCCGCCATCATCACCCACCAGGAGACCGAAGCCAAATTGCGGCTCGCCAACGACAATCTGAACCGGCAGCTCGAGCAGACCAGGCTCGCCTTCGAGCGCTCCAAGCGCCATTTCCAGATCCTGATCGAAGGCGTGGTCGATCACGCCGTGTTCCTGCTCGACAAATCAGGTCGCGTCGCTAGCTGGAATTCGACCGCGCAGCAGATCATCGGCTACAGCTCCGACGAGATCATCGGCAAGCATTTCGGCGTGCTGTACCGGCCCGACGAGCGGCGCTCGGGCGAGCCGAACCGCGTGATCGAGTTTGCCATCCAGCACGGCAAGCACACCGTGGAAGGCTGGCGCATGAAGAAGGACGGCACGCTGTTCTTCGTCACCGGCACGATCGCGGCGATCCGCGACGACCACGGCAACCTGATCGGGCTTGCCAGCGTCATCCGCGACGCCACCGAGCGGCGCGACGCCCAGGAGAAGCTGGACGAGACGCGCGAGCAGCTCGCCATGGCGCAGAAGATGGAAGCGATCGGCAAGCTCACCGGCGGCATCGCCCACGACTTCAACAATCTCCTGATGATCATTGGCGGCAACGCCCAATTGTTCGAGCGCCTGCTCGACCCGAAGCTGCCGCGGGCCATCGAGGCGATCCAGATCGCCGCCAAGCGCGGCGAAAGCCTGACCCGGCAATTGCTGACGTTCTCGCGGCGCCAACATTTCACGCCGACCATCGTCGACCTCAACGCCAGCATCAAGAACATGCGGACGATGATCCAAAGCTCGCTGCGCGGCAACATCGTCTACAACGAGGAGATCGACCCGCAAGTGTGGCCGATCAGGGTCGACCTCGCCGAGCTCGAGCTCGCCATCGTCAACATCGCCGTCAACGCCCGCGACGCCATGCCGAACGGCGGCAGCTTTACGCTGCGCGCCGGCAACGTCACGGCGGACGACCGGCGCGACAACGACTTCGTCGCCATCCAGTTCGTCGACACCGGCGTCGGCATCCCGCCGAACCTGCTGTCCAAGATCTTCGATCCGTTCTTCACCACCAAGGAGGTCGGCAAGGGCACCGGGCTTGGCCTGTCGCAGGTCTACGGCCTGGTGCACCAGACCGGCGGCACGATCGATGTGGACAGCAGGATCGGCCAAGGCACGACCTTCACCGTCTACTTGCCGCCCTGCTTCGAGAACGAGGTCGCCGACACGATCGTGCCCGATGCGCCGCGGCCGCCGCGGCCGACCGTGCTGATCGTCGACGACAGCGCCGAAGTGGCGGAGGTGACGTCGTCGCTGTTCGAGCGTCTCGGTTTCGACACCGACTATCGCGATTCCGCCGAAGCGGCGCTGAAGCTGCTGGCGGACGGCGCCAAGGTCGATCTGGTGTTCAGCGACATCGTCATGCCGGGGCAGATCGACGGCGTCGGCCTGGCCCGCGAAATCCGCTCACGCTACCCGAATCTGCCGGTCGGGCTGACCACCGGCTACAGCGACGCGACGCGCGGGGTGCCGTCGGACCTGAAAATCCTGCGCAAGCCGTTCGACACCGCCGCGCTGAAGGGCTTCATCGCCGAGATGACCGAAGCGCAGATGGCGTCCTGATTTTCGTCATTGCGAGGAGCGCAAGCGACGATCCCCCAATCATTTGGCGGGTTCCGTGTCTTCGGTCACCGGTCCGCATGTGGCAGGCGGTTCGGGATCATGCTTTAGCTTTCACGTTTTATTCGCTCAACGTTAAAACCACTATGAAAGCGACAATTGCGGTCAGGGCGGCGGCCGCGCCGATCGCGCCGGGCGTCGGATCGGTGGCGATGGTAACCGTCCACAACGCGACTGTCAGCAACACGCAAACGCTTCGAAGCAGCCTGGACACCGAACTTATAAGATCTCTTTTCATTTCGAGTTTCTTATCTTGCGCTGCAAGCCGCCGGTGCCGAGACACGCGTGATTTTTTCGACCACAAGATCGTGCGCGACCTTCCTTCAAAATGCGCTATGCAATCGCCCGCCGAAGACCGAAACCGGCCCGCGGTCGGTGTTGTAGGCCGGGTTGGCGATAAACTGATAGTCGAAGGTGAGTTTGGTCGAGGACGTGATAGCGTAGCTGTAGTAGGCCTCTACGATCTGCTCCAAGCCGGGATGGGGCAGTTGTCCGTCGCCAATGAGAATGCCGAGCCCGCCAGCGTTGAAAAAGGCCTCGTGCTCTGCCGAGATGCCGTTGATAACGCCGGCCACTCCGACGGTATCGTCGGGCCGACTCCATTGCGTGCCCTTGAGCGACAATCCGGCCGCTACGGTCTGATCGATGTCAGTGAACTCGTAAGGCTCGATGTCGCCATTGGCTATACCGGCACGCAGGAACGCACCAAGGTCGGATGTGATCTCCTGCTCGATATTCATGCTGAGGCCGCCGCGACTGCGATATTGCCGCACGGCGCCGATATCGGCCGGTTCGCCGGTGACCTGCGCCAGGGCGATTGCGTCCTGATAGCTGCCCATGCGCCCGCGACTGAGAAATCCGGTGACCGCGATCTTGCCGGGGTGGCCCCACAGCTCGAAGCGGCGCTCGATTTCGCCAACCCATTGGAACTGGCCGAATGTCGGATCGAGTTCGAGATTATTGGGCAGGATCGACAGATCGAACACACCGCCGCGCAACGTCCAGTCGCCGTGGTACCATTCGGCGGCAGCGCCGAGCGTGTAGCCCCATGGCTCGGCCGCGTAGTCGAACGTTCCGGTGTCGACGACAGACCAGTTCAAAAAGTCGTTGCGCGGATCGTGGGCGTATTTGTTGTTGTCGAAGACATCGGCAACGCTGAACTTTCCCACCGTTAGCACGAGGCGATCCGCGGTTTGGCTCCCGGCAAACTGGTTGATGCCGGCGTCCACCTTCTGCGAGTCACCGCCAAGATCGATGGTTTGACGGATGAAGGCACGCTGCAATCGCGTATAGGGATAGGCAAATCCGATCTTATAGGCTTCGCCGCTCGTGTAACCGGCGACACCGAGCGTGTTGCCGATCCCGAAGCCCTGATCGATCTCGGGATTGAGCCACAGCTCTGCGCCCCGCCACAAGCGAATGCCGGCAAACAAGGTGGCGTCCCAGGTTTCACGACCCAAGCCGCCGCCGGGAAGACTGTTGGTGCCGGCATAGGGCGATCGGAACGCCGGATAACCCTGCCAGGTGAAAGTGGTCTGGCCGTGAAAATTGACGATATCCGGGTCTGGAGCGGACGCCGATACGGCTGACGAAGTCCCATCGCTGCCGAACCGGTAATTCAAGCCGGCACGCAGGACCTGCAGCGATAAATCCGAGTTGAACCGCTGACCCGCATTGCCGAACAGCACGCTGCTGTTGCCGTAGTCTGTGAAAAGATATTCCAGCCGTGCGGTCCAGTGCGGCGCCACTGGCGCTTCAACGCCGATGCCGGCCGTCCATCCCAAGCGCCACAGAAACGGCATGTCGGTCGTGCCGGTGGACGGTTGGGTCAGGGTCAGCCGATCATAAGTCCAGGCAAAGCCGCCCGTCGCGTAAAGCAACCAACTTCCCGGTGCGTAGCCGATGCGACCCCGCGCGGTGCCGGAAGAAAGCACTGTCTCGCTGTAGCTCTCGGCAGCAAATGGCGACGACAACGTTGAGGTGCCGCCGATAGAAATGCCGTCGGGATTTTCAACGCTTGGAAACGATGCGTCGACCTCGACACCGACGACGAACCGGTTCGGCAGCATGTAATCGTAGCCAGCTTGCAGTCCGGTCGAAAAGCTTCCCGTCCCTTTGAACAGATCGAACGGCTGAAACATGTCCAGCGCGCCGTTGAGACTCGGCGCTGCCGTCCAGCTCGATCTACCCCAGGCATAAGCTACGTTCATGCCCGCATAGAAACCGCTCCAGTCATACGCCGCAGACGTTGATGCCGTTTTCACCACGAGGTCCGCTGCGACGGCTGCGGGCATCTGCGCCGTGCTCGCAAGCATCGGTACGCACACTGCCAACCAGGCTGCACGCACAACACGCCCCCTTCTTCCAACTCGCGTTCCACCATTTACCGGAAGGTGTAGCACAAGCTACAGGCTAACGATGGTGGCTCGGCTGTCAATGGCTTAGAAATGTAGCCAAGGCTCTATTTTGACATAAAAAGCAAAGTGTGCTGATTGTGCAACACAATTGGTTCAAGCAGATCGTTCGCGGTGGCCCCGGAAATGCGATCAAAGGCTTCGAGCGACGCGAGGAAGCATCGCGATGCCGCGATGGAGCTACCGACGGAGCTAATACATGCAACCCGCTTCGGTAAGACCCGATCGGCCCAATCGACCGCGCTGTTGGAAGACTATGTTGAGTTGATTGCGGACCTGCTGGCCAATGAAGGCGAGGCACGGCCGACCGACATCGCGCGCCGGCTCGGCGTCGCCCATGCCACGGCAATCAAGACCGTTTCTCGCTTGAAACGGGCGGGGCTGGCGACCGCGCGCCCCTATCGCGGGGTATTTTTGACGGAGAAGGGCGAGGCGCTGGCGCAAAGAGTCCGCATCCGTCATCGGCTCGTTGTCGACGTTCTTCGCGCGATAGGAGTGCCAGTGGAAGCCGCCGAGGCCGACGCGGAGGGCATCGAGCATTATGTGTCGGAAGCGACGCTCCAGGCGTTTGCTCGCTTCCTACGCGGTCGATCTTGACATTTCCGTGCTCGCCGATGGCGCAAAAACATAGCGCACGGGGCGTCCCGCCCCTCGCGCGCGGGCTCGGGGACGCCGCGATTCACTTGCAACGTTTTTCGTTGTAGCCGGGACGGCGGCGACATTCACGCTGTCCCCGCTTGCCAGCGGCCAATTCTGCAACGCCTTGCGCCTTCGTGTTGACCCAACGCCTCCTCCAGCCGGACTTGCGAATCCGTCAAACGGCCGCAATGTCATGCCGACACACCGGAATGTAGCCTATTGCATATTATCGATACACGGCTACTATGGACCCGACATTTGCGTGCAGGGAGTGTCGGCATGTCCGATGTGCAGGGCGCCGTTCCGCGGTCCAAATGGAGTTTTTCGCGGCTCAAGGATGAGAACGAGCCGAGCCTGCCGGAGGTCTACAGCTCGATAGCAGTGCCACAGTCCGTGGTCTGGTTTCGGCGCATGTTCGCTTTCACGGGACCGGGCTACATGGTCTCGGTCGGTTACATGGACCCAGGCAATTGGGCGACCGACCTCGCCGGTGGCGCCTCATTCGGCTACACGCTCCTTTTCATCATCATGCTGTCGAATCTGATGGCGATTCTGCTGCAGGCGCTGGCCGCGAGGCTCGGCATCGTCACCGGCCGCGATCTTGCGCAAGCCTGCCGCGCCTATTACCCGAGGTCGATCAATCTCCTGCTGTGGATCGCCTGCGAATCGGCGATCATCGCCTGTGACCTGGCCGAAGTGATCGGAACGGCAATCGCCCTTCAGCTTCTCTTCAACATCCCGCTTATCGCAGGCGCGGCAATCGCCGGGCTCGACGCCTTTTTGCTGTTGTTCCTGATGAACAACGGATTCCGGTTCCTCGAAGCTTTCATCGTTGCGCTGCTCATCGTGATCTTTGCGTGTTTCACGATCCAGATCGTCGCCGCGGCGCCGCCAGCAGGCGAACTGCTCAAAAATCTATTCATTCCATCGCCGGAGATCGTAACCAATCCGGCGATGCTCTATGTCGCGATTGGCATCATCGGCGCCACCGTGATGCCGCATAATCTCTACCTGCATTCCTCGATCGTGCAGACCCGCGACTATGCGAAGACCGGCGAAGGAAGGCGCGACGCCATCAAATGGGCGGTCACGGACTCGACCATCGCGCTGATGTTGGCACTGTTCGTCAATGCCGCGATCCTGATCGTCTCAGCCGTCGCTTTCCACGCCAGTGGCCATCAGGACATTGCCGATATCGGCCAAGCCTTCAAGTTGTTGTCGCCGCTGCTCGGGCTCGGCATCGCGTCCTTCCTTTTCGCAATCGCGCTGCTCGCATCCGGGGTCAACTCGACCGTGACCGCAACGCTGGCAGGCCAGATCGTCATGGAAGGCTTCTTGCGCCTGCGCATTCCGCACTGGGTAAGACGATTAATTACGCGTGGCATTGCCATCGTTCCAGTGATCGTCATAACCGCGATGTATGGCGAGAAGGGCAGCGGCAACCTGTTGATTTTCAGCCAAGTCGTCCTTTCGATGCAATTACCGTTCGCGGTAATTCCGCTGGTGCAGTTCGTTTCGGACAAGAAGAAGATGGGCGACCTCGCAATTTCGCGCAATGTTGCAATTTTGTCGTGGATCGTCGCTGCAATCATTCTCATCCTTAACTTCAAGCTGCTTTATGATTCGATCTTCGGCAATTAAAGGCATCGCGTTCACGGGATTTTGTTGCACGCGAGACAGCGTGGCGATGACGCAATCCAGGCCGCACCTCCGCCCTGGATGCTTCGCTTCCAGCTACGCGCTCCGCGCTCCGCGCTGCGGTGGACTTAAACCCTTCGAAGCTCGCAACGCGAGCATAGGACGGCCGCTCGCAATGCCGACCTGGCCCTCGCCTACGGCGTTGGCGCGGCCCGCGCGGCAAACACCGAATCGATCTTGGCCTTGAGCGTCAGCGCGTTGAACGGCTTGACGATGTAGTTGTCGACGCCGGCCTTCTTCGCCGCGATGACGTTCTCGGTTTTCGATTCCGACGTCACCATGATGAAGGGAATGCGCTTGAGCTGCGGATCGCCGCGCACCTCGCGCAAGAACTCATAGCCCGTCATCGGCACCATGTTCCAATCGGAGATGACGAGGCCATAACGCTTGACGCGCATTCGGGCGAGCGCCGCGGCGCCGTCGCGCGCATCGTCGACGTCAGTGAAGCCGAGGTGGTGCAACAGCCCGCGAATGATGCTGACCATCGCGCCGGAATCGTCGACCACCAGCACGCCTATCGATAGATTCAGAGCCATGGTCCGTTTTGTTGGCCCGGTTTTTGTCGATGCGAAACCCAAGAACCGGCCCCTGCCGGTTCGCCCCAACGCATTCACCCCAAGGCATTCGCCCCAAGGCATTCACCCCAAGACATTCGCCGGGGACGATTGTGCTACTGTCAGTTGAACAGTGAGTAAACGAGCTTAACGGCGGCCTTCGCAGGGCGATAGTACCGGCCTAGGGTCAAAGATTATACCTGTGTAAGATCAATATCTTATTAAAAAATTTGTCAGGCTAAATCCGACATGGCCGGTGCAACCTAATAGAGCATTCCCAGGGCGACGCTACCGTTTATCGACCGGCCGGAGCGGCCGGCGCCGCATTCTGCTGCGGGTGCACGATGGTCCCCGGCTCATCCTCGATCTCCTGATTCTGCTCGGCGGGCGGTGCCGCCGGCGGCGCGACGCGCGGTTGCTGCCGCGACGACACCGCGTTGAGCTGCGGCCCGAGCGCACCCGGGCTGACCGGCGTGAACGCCGCTTGGCCGCCGCGGCCGCTATAGGTCATCAAGCCGTCCTTGGTCGAGACGATGTCGCCGGGCCGCAGCGTCGGATCGGTCTTGACGTCGAACGAGGTCAGGCCGAACGCATCCTTGCCGTTGCAGGTGCAATTGGCGACGAGCTGCTTGCGATAGAGGAACGCGGTCTTGAGGTCGGAGTAGCGCGCGCCGTCGCCGGCCACGGCGCTGGTGATCTCGGCGCCGAAGTAGACCTTGGTGGCGCTGGTCGGGCAGATCGTCTTGCAGGTGTCCGCCGGCGTCGCATTCGCCATGCGCTCCATGGGAAAATGCTGGCCGTCGCACAGCCGCACGCAAAAGGCGACGCCGTGGCCGGTGGTGCCGGCGTTCTCATTGACCCGCTCCTGGCCGAGCGGCACCGGCGCCACGCGCTTGATGTCGGGCGACGGCGGCGGCGGATAGCTCGGCGACGGCGGCGCCTGATACGGACGGCCGAACAGAAAATCGAAGATGCCCTGGGCGCGCGCACTATCGCTTGGCGCGGCCAATGCCGCCGCCACCAACGCCGCGTGGCAGATCATCCGCTCGCTGCGATGCGCAAAGACCACGGCGCTCAATTCCCGACTGTCCCGGTCGTCGCCGATTATCGGCGCATTGCCGGCAGGCTCGCAAGGCAGCAGGCTCGCAAGGCAGCAGGCTCGCAAGGCAACCGACGTTGCAAGGCCGGTGCGCAGCTACCGGACCTCAACCCGCGGCCCGCAACCGGTCGATCGACGCGGCGCCGGCCTTGATGCGCGGAATGAGCTCGCGGCCGAAATCGACGGTGTCGTTGAGCGGATCGAAGCCGCGGATCAGGAACGAGGCGATGCCGAGCTTGTAATATTCGAGGATGGCGTCGGCGACCTGCTCGGGCGTGCCGACCAGGCAGGAGGTGTTGCCGAGCGCGCCGGTGGCCCGCGCGATCGGCATCCACAGCCGTGCGTCGTGCACGTCTTTCTCCAGGGCAAAGCCGAACAGTCGGCGTCCGGCATTGTCGACCGGGCCCGACACCGCCTCCTGGCGGCTCCAGCCTTTATGGCCCGAGATGCCGGCAAGGATCCTGTTGGCGCGATCCCAGGCGGCGCCTTCGGTCGCGGCGAGGATCGGCCGCACCGAGACGTTGAAGCCGACCGTGCGTCCGAACGCGGCGGCGCGGGCGCGAAAGTCCTTGAGGCGCTCGCGGGTCGAGGCCAGCGGCTCGGCATAGATGGCGTAGACGTCGCACAGCCGCGCGCCCATTTCGAGCGCGCCCTCCGAGGCGCCGCCGAAGAACAACGCCGGATGCGGCTTCTGCAACGGCCGCACGTCGGATTGCGCGCCGCTGGCGCGATAGAACGCGCCGGCGAAGTCGAACGGCTGGTCGCTCGCCCAGGCCAGCTTCATCAGTTCGAGATATTCGGCGGCACGGCGATAGCGCTCCGCCTTCGGCGTAAAATCGCCGTCGCCTTGCTGCTCGTCGTCGCTCTTGCCGGTGATGATGTGCACGGCGAGCCGGCCTTGGGTCAGATGATCGAAGGTCGCGATCTTGCGCGCCATCAAGGTCGGCGCCACGAAGCCCGGCCGGTGCGCGATCAAATAGCCGAGCCGCTCGGTGTGCTCCGCCGCATGCAGCGCCACCAGGAACCCTTCGGCGGACGATGACGAATAGCCGACCAGCACCAGGTCGAAATCCGACGCCTCGTGGGCGCGCGCCGCCTCGATCACGTAATGCGGCGACAGTCCGCCCTCGATGACATGCAAGGTGGCATCGCTGTTGGGTGGCGTGACGCCAATCATGCCGATGATGCGCACGGTCATGACCGGCATTGTAAGGCGGATTAGCCGAAGGCGTAATCCGCCATCTCGCGGGCCGAACGGCGGATTACGCCTTCGGCTAATCCGCCCTACGCGCTGCGCGCGCGACGGGTCAACGCCCAGAGCAAAAACGCCAGGCAGCCGACGGTCGCGATGGTGCCGGCAACCGGCCACGCCGATCGGCCGAGATAAAGGCCGATCAAGGCCGCGGTGACGGCGGCGCTCGATTGCTGGGCGAAGCCGAGCAGCGATGAGGCGGTGCCGGCGCGATCGGGAAACGGCGTCAGCGCGCCGGCCTGGGTCTGCGGCAGCACGAGGCCCATGCCGGCGAGATAGATCGTCATCGCGCCGACCAGCCAGCCGACATGGGCGAGCTTGAGCGCGATGGCCGCCGCCATGGCGAGGCCGCCGAACGCCATGATCGCCGAGCCGATGCCGACGGTGCGGTCGAGGCCGAGCCGCATCACGATGCGCGAGGCGCCATAGGCGCCCACCATGTAGCCCACGGCGCCCGCCGCATAGATGGCGCCGAACACGACGGGCGTGAGCCCGTAGCGGCCCTGCATCACGAACGGCGCGCCGGAAATCCAGGCGAACAGGCCGATGAAGCTTGCGACCAGGACGCCGAGATTGGCGAGAAAGCCCCAGTGCGTCAGCACCGAGCGATAGAGCGCGCCCATGGCGGTAAACGAGAACGGCCCGGACGCGCGCTGGCGCAGAGTCTCCGGGAGAAACCGCGCCGCGAGCGCGCCGGAGACCAGCGCGAAGACCACCAGCACGTAAAACGTCGCGTGCCAGCCGAACGCATCCTGCAGCGCGCCGCCGATGGCCGGCGCCACGATCGGCGCGAACGCCGTGATCGATCCCATCAGCGACAATTCGCGCCCGGCGCGGACGCCGGAATAAAGGTCGCGCACCGCGGCGCGGGCCAGCACGATGCAGCCGGCGCCGCCGAGCGCCTGCACGAAGCGCACCGCGATCAGGACATGGATCGACTGCGCGACGGCGCAGACGATGGTCGCGGCCACGTAAAGCACCAGCGCGGCCAGAATCACCGGCCGGCGGCCGAGCCGGTCCGACACCGGCCCGTAGAAAATCTGCCCGACCGCGAAGCCGATCAGGTAGCTGGAAATCGTCAACTGCACCTGGACCGTCGAAGCATCGAGCGCCTGCCCGATCGCGGGCAGCGACGGCAGGTACATGTCCATGGTCAGCGGCCCGAGCGCCGTGAGCAGCGATAGCAATAACGTCAGCGCGAACGTGCCGGGACGTAACGTCATGGCCGGGCTTGTCCCGGCCATCCACGTCTTTGACGCACGGCGAGCTCAAGACGTGCATGCCCGCGACGAGCGCGGGCATGACGGTTGACTATGCGTGACCGGTATAGCGACATCGATCACGTGCGCTCGCGCAGCGCTTTGATCTTCAGCTCGGCGGCGAGCTTGTCGAGCTGCGCCAGCAGCGCCGGCGCGATCGGAATGCCGTCGCGCAGCCGCTCCGCGCGGCTTTGGGCGCGGCGGTCGCCGGGCAGGCGGATCGCATCGACACCGGGCAGGCGCTTCGAGGCGCGTAAATCGCGCACATGGCGATCGACCTCGGCCTTGAAAGCGGCAAGCGGCATGAAGCGCGCGATGTCGATTGCGACCATGAAATGGCCGGTGTTGGTTTCGCTGCCGTCGTCGGCGTTGAAGTCGACGACGTCGCGGCCGAAGGCGGCGCCGTTGAGCACGCCGCCGAGGAGGCCGAGCATCAACGCGAGGCCGGAGCCCTTGTACTCGCCCATCGGCAACAGAATGCCTTCGCCCGAGCGATTCGGATCGGTGATGGCCTCGCCGGTCTGCGGCGTGACGAACCAGCCTTCCGGCATGGCGAGCCCGCGCAGCGCATATTTCTTCACCGTGCCGTAGGCGACGATCGAGGTCGCCATATCGAGCACCAGCGGGCCGGAGCCGGACGGCACGCCGACCGCGAGCGGATTGGTGCCGAGCAACAGATCGGCACCGCCCCAGGTCGCCATGTGGTTGGCATTGGCGACCGCGGCGTAAAGCCCGATCATGCCGTGGGCGGTCGGCATCTCGGCATAAAGCCCGGCCGGTCCGGCATGGTTGGAGCGGCGCACGCCGACCCAGGCGACGCCGGTGTCGCGCGCCATGGCGATCGCCTCGTTGGCGGCCCGCGTCATCACCAGATGGCCCATGCCGTTGTCGCCGTCGACCAGCGCGGTGGCCGGCGCGCTGCGCGTCACGGTGATGGCGGGATGGGCGTTGAAGCCGCGCGCCTTGAGCCGGCGCACATATTGCGGCAGCCGCAAGATGCCGTGCCCTTCGGCGCCGGTCAGATCGGCTTCGGTCATCAGTTCGGCGCAACGCGCCGCATCCGCATCGGGCAAGCCGGCGGCGACGAACGAATCCTTCAGCAGCGACGTCACCGCGCGCGCCGGCACGCGCAGCATTCCGGCTTCCGTCATGGGCTGTCCTTAACGCTCTTGGGCGCCTGCAATGCGGGCGCTACATCGCAACAATTGCTCGTTCTGTCCACCCGCGCAAATGCGCAGCAGCGACCTTCAAATCGTGCAAGGCAGAACCGCAACGCCGTCAGACCAGATCCCGGCAAACTTTGATCTGGATCAATATTCGGATGCGAGGGCGCCGCCAATCTGTCGTCGACGGAGAAAAATGCCATGTCGACGATCGAAACTCTTTTCCTCGTTGCAGTGATCTGCGGCTTTGTCGCTTTCGCGGGAAGCCTGGCGTGGGCCGAACATCGAACCAGGCACCTCTCCTCCTAAAACGGCAGGCCGGCGCCGCGGCCTTCGATCAGTTTCGCTTCTTGCTCAAAATCTTCGCCGCGTGACCGCCGAGAATCGTGTCGCGGTCGGCGGCCGGGACGTTGGCGGCGCGCACCTGCCGCACGCACTCTCCGGTGCCCATGTCGTAGGGATAATCGCTGCCGAGAAACACCCGATTGGCGCCGACCGAGGCAATCAAAAACTCCAGCGGCGCCTTGGCGTGCAGGATGGTGTCGTAGGCGAAACGGTCGAGATACGGCGCCGGCGAATGCTTGACGTGCGCCTTGGGCTCCGGCCGCACCTGCCAGCCGTGCACCCAGCGGCCGCCCTGGTAGGGAATGAAGCCGCCGCCGTGCGACATGATGAAATTCAGCTTCGGATGCCGCTCCAGCACGCCGCCGAAAATCAGGCAGGCGCCGGCGATGGTGGTGTCGAGCGGGTTACCGATCAGATTGCCGAGATAATAGGAGCGCAGCCGGTCGGCGCCGGCGACATTGCCGGGGTGGATCATCATGAAGGCGTCAAGCTCTTCGGCCGCCGCCCACAGCGGCTCGAAACTCGGATCGTCGAGATTCTTGCCGTTGACGTTGGAGCCGATCATGGCGCCGTGCAGGCCAAGCTTGCGCATGGCGCGGCGCAGTTCATCGGCGGCTTTTTCGGGCGCCTGCATCGGCAGCGTGCCGATGCCGGAAAAGCGATCCGGATGCTCTTTCGTAAGCCGCGCGATCTCGTCGTTCTGGATGGTCGCGCCGGCGATGCCGATCGCGGCCTCCTGATTGTAGAGCCAGGTCTGCGGCGCCGCGGAGAGCAGATGCACGTCGACCTCGGCCGCATCCATGTCCTTGAAGCGGCGCTCGATGTCGTGGCCGCCGCGGGGAAACGGCCGATAGGCGACGCCGGCGACCTCGCACACCGCGTTGTCGTTGTCGAACGGCGCCATCTTCAGGCCGAGGCTCGGAATCTCCTTCTGCATCAGCTTGACGGTGGCATCGGCCAGCACGTGCGTGTGGATGTCTATGGTTTTGGTCATTGGCTTTCCTTGGGTGGCGGCGGGCTTCTTTGCGCATAAGGGGCGCGGCGGCGCAAGGGATGACGGGCATGCTCTGTCATTCGAGATTGAAAGGCGGCGTGTCCCGGATGCGGTGCAGCGCGAAGCGGTGCAGCGCTGATCCGGGATCGTCGCAGACTGAGCGTTTGCCGCGATCCCGGGTCTGCGGCGTATCACTTCGTGATGCGCTGCGCCCGGGAAACGTCGCCGCGGCGCCCTTTAGCTCCCCGGAGTTTCCGCTATAAAGAGGCCGCCAAAAGCTACAACGCCAAGCATTTCGGGACTGGAAAGAGAATGGACGCCGCCACCGGTCACAGCGAGGAAAAGCACGTCCGCGTCGAGGACGATCCGTTGGTTCGCGGCCACGGCCGCTACATCGCCGACGCGCCGCTGCCGAACCAGGCTTATGCCTATTTCGTGCGCTCGCCACATGCGGCGGCGCGCATCGTCAGCGTCGATACGTCGGCCGCGCTGAAGGCGCCGGGCGTGGTCGGCGTATTGACGGCGCAGGACATGGCGGGCGTCGGCAATCTCGGGCGGCATCCGCCGGTGCCGGGACGCGGCGGCAAGAGCTTGATCATTCCGCACCGGCCGGCGCTCGCCTCCGAGCGCGTCGTGCATATCGGCGAGCCGGTGGCGATGGTGGTCGCCGAGAGCGCGGCGGCGGCGCAGGACGCCTCCGAGCTGGTCGCCGTCGAGTACGAGGAGACGACGCCGGTCACCGACGCCCGCGAGGCGTTGCGCGACGGCGCGCCGCAGGTATGGCCGCAGGCACCCGGCAACGTCGCGGTCGATTGGCCGGGGCCGAACCCTAATCCCGACGAGAATGCCAGGAAGGTCGACGAGATTTTCGCCGCGGCCAAATACGTCGCCCAGGTCGCGCAGTTCAACCAGCGCATGGTCGGCAACTGCATGGAGCCGCGCGGCGCCACCGCGATCCACGATCCGGCGTCCGACAGCTATTTCACCCGCACCTGCTCGCAAGGCGCCGGCGCCATGCGCGAAGGAATCATGGCGATCATGAGCCTGCCGAAGGAGAAGGTGCGCGTCATCACCGAGGACGTCGGCGGCGCCTTCGGCATCAAGACCGGCCCGTATCCGGAGAACATCGCGCTCCTCGTCGGCGCCAAAAAGTTCCGCCGGCCGATCCACTGGATGTCGACGCGCTCGGAAGTATTTCTCACCGACAACCAGGCGCGCGATATTTATTCGGAAGCCGCGCTGGCGCTCGACGAGAAGGGAAAATTCCTGGCGCTGCGCGTGCGCAATGTCGGCAATCTCGGCGCCTATGTGGGGCCGGTCGGCGCCAATATCCCGACCGCAAATTTCACCCGCTGCCTGCCCGGCATGTATGACATCAAATACCTGGACGTGTCGGCGAAGTGCGCCTTCACCAACACCATCCCGACCGCGCCGTATCGCGGCGCCGGCCGCCCCGAGGCGAGCTACATCCTCGAGCGCGTGGTCGATGAGGCCGCCCGCATCACCGGCATCGATCCGATAAAGCTGCGCCGGCGCAACCTGATCAAAAAATCGGCGATGCCGTACAAGACCGCGGTCGGCACCACCTACGACTCCGGCGATTTCGAGCCGATCCTCGATCAAGCTCTGGCGTTGGCCGACTACGACGGCTTCAAGAAGCGCCGCCGCGAGTCGCAAAAGCGCGGCAAATATCGCGGCTTCGGCATCTGCTGCCTGCTGGAGCATTCCGGCGGCGCGCCGATCGAGAGCGCGAAGCTCAGCTTTCCCGGCAACGGCGCGCTGCTGCTGACGCTCAACGTGCAGAACACCGGCCAGGGCCACGCCACCGTGTTTCCGCGCGTGATCGCGCAAAGGCTCGGCATTCCATTCGAAACGGTTTCGCACAGCAACGGCGATTCGGCGAACGAGCTCGCCGGCTACGCCTCGGTCGGCTCGCGTTCGGCAATGACCGCCGGCCACGCCATCGTCAAGGCGATGGACACCGTGCTGGACAAGGGCAAGCCGATCGCCGCCGCCATGCTGGAAACCGGCGAGGCCGACATCGTCTATCGCAGCGGCAATTTCGAGGTGGTCGGCACCGACCGCCGCGTCACCTTGTTCGAGGTCGCCGCGCGCGCTGCCGAGATGAAGAAGCGCGGCGAGATTGCGGAAGACCTCGACACCAAATCGACCACCGAGACGCCGCTCGCCTATCCGAACGGCGTGCACATTGCCGAGGTCGAGATCGATCCCGACACCGGCCGCATGACCGTCGCCGCCTATACGGCGGTGGACGATTGCGGCCGGCCGCTCGACGCCATGATCGTGCAGGGCCAGACCCACGGCTCGATCGTTGCCGGGCTCGGCCAGGCGCTGATGGAGAACGTGGTCTACGATTCCGGCTCCGGCCAGCTCGTCACCGGCTCGTTCATGGACTACGCCATGCCGCGCGCCGACGACGTTCCTGCCATGCGGGACGCGCTGTACGACGTGCCGGCCACCACCAATCCGCTCGGCGTCAAGGGCGTCGGCGAAGCCGGCACCACGGCGGCGATTGCGGCGGTGATGAACGCGGTCGCCGACGCCATTCCGGGCGGCGCCGGAAACCGGCTCGACATGCCGGCGACCGCGCAACGGCTGTGGGAAGCCTGCCAGCGCGCCAAACAATAGCGTCATGGCCGGAATTGCGCGTGCTCTATCACCGAATATCGGTTGCCGCGCTCGACCAACATCCGCCGCGTCTTCATCGACGACCGCGGCGCGCGCGGCCGGTGCTATGGGTCGGCAGCAACCGCGGCGCCTCGATCGTGAAAGCCGAGCCGCTGGATTAGTCGCCGTAATCGCTGTGACATAGCCGTCATCCTGGGGTGCGCGCCGCAGGCGCGCGCCTCGAAGGATGCCGGCCGAGGCGCCGAGGCCTTCGCCGCGACCAATGTGCGCGGCGCATTGCTCGCCGTCGTCGCGGCGCTTGCGCTCTGGGCGCTTTATCGCGAGAAACGCAGTGTCATCACCCGTCGCGGGGCATGACATTGTAGATTGATGGAGCCATCCAATGTCCGACCACCCCGAAGCGATCCTCAAGGGCAAGAACCGCCCCTTCACCGGCGCGGAATTCCTGGAATCGCTGCGCGACGGCCGCGAGGTCTATATCTACGGCGAGCGGGTGAAGGACGTCACCACCCACCCGGCGTTCCGCAACGGCGCCGCCTCGATCGCCCAGCTCTACGATGCGCTGCACGATGCCAGGACCAGGGACGTGCTGACCGCGCCGACCGACACCGGCTCGGGCGGCTACACCCACAAATTCTTCAAGGTGGCGCGCTCCAAGGACGACGTCGTGGCGCAGCGCGACGCCATCGCCGCCTGGGCGCGCATCAGCTATGGCTGGCTCGGCCGCAGCCCCGACTACAAGGCCGCCTTCCTCAACACGCTCGGCGCCAACGCCGAGTTTTACGGCAAGTTCGCCGACAACGCCCGCGCCTGGCACAAGCGGGCGCAGGAAGCGGTGCTGTTCCTCAACCACGCCTTGGTCAATCCGCCGATCGACCGCAACAAGCCGGTCGAGCAGGTCAAGGACGTCTACATCACGATCCAGAAAGAGACCGATGCCCGCATCTACGTCTCCGGCGCCAAGGTGGTCGCCACCAATTCGGCGCTGACCAACTACAACTTCCTCGGCCAGAACATGGGCCAGGAGATCAACGATCCCGCCATGGTGGTGATGTTCATCGCGCCGATGAACACGCCGGGCATCAAGCTGATCTGCCGGCAGTCCTACGAATATTCCGCCGCCGCCACCGGCTCGCCGTGGGATTATCCGCTGACCTCGCGGTTCGACGAGAACGACGCCATCTTCGTGTTCGACAACGCGTTCATCCCGTGGGAGAACGTGTTCATCCACCGCGACGTCGGGCGGCTGCGCGACTTCTATCCGAAATCCGGCTTCTTCAACGGCTTCACCATGCAAGGCTGCGTGCGCCTTGCGGTCAAGCTCGACTTTCTGATCGGCGTCCTGGTGAAGGCGGCGCGCGCCACCGGGGTCGGCGATTTTCGCGGCGTGCAGGCACAAATTGGAGAAATTATCGGCTGGCGCAACCTGTTCTGGTCGCTGACCGACGCCATGGCCCACAATCCCGAGCCCTGGGTCAACGGCGCGGTGCTGCCGAATTCGCGCGCCGCCTCGACCTATCGGTTGTTCATGACGGAGGCCTATCCGGCGATCCGCAACATCATCGAAAAGGTGGTGGCATCGGGCCTGATCTACCTGCCGTCCCACGCCCGCGACTTCAAGAACGCCGACATCGACAAGTATCTCGAAAAATACGTGCGCGGCTCGAACGACATCGGTTACCGCGACCGCATCAAGATCATGAAGCTGCTGTGGGACGCCATCGGCACCGAGTTCGGCGCCCGCCACGAGCTCTACGAGATGAACTATTCCGGCAGCCACGAGCTGGTGCGCATCTTCCCGCTGCAGCAGGCGCAGTTCACCGGCCAGCTCAAGCAGATGGAGGCGCTCGCCGAGCAATGCATGGCCGACTACGACGAGGACGGCTGGAAGCATCCGGCCTACAAGACCAATGCCGACGTCAGCGTGGTGGCGAAGGCGAACAAATGATGGAGCCCGCATGAGCGCAGCGATATGCGGAGACGGCCATGACGGCCATGACGGAAGGCCCCGGATGTCGCTGCGCTCATCCGGGCTACGGCCGACCCTCGTCTAGCGAGGCCGATCGCTGCTGTCCGTCGACCTTGTTTCCGCGCCGGCCAACGACACCGCGTCGAGCTGGGTGCGCCCGCCGGCGCCGTTCTCCCGGATCACGACCGGATCGTTAATCCTGATGATTCTTCTGGAATAGTCGATCGAGAACTTACGTTCCGGATGGTTCAACGGAATGGTCTGCTCGCCGAAATTTGGAATTTCGATGACGACGACGGGGAAGCCTCCCTCTTCGTCCTCTTCGATCTTGACGACCGCGGTGTCGCCGTCGAATCTGTAGGTCGCCGGCCTGACCTTCAGCGTATTGAGCAGAGCATCGGAATGCGGATAAGCCGTGCCATCGGCCCGGCGCAGCTCGATATCTCCCTTCACGGTCCAAAACTCTCTACGCATGTGAACGATATAGTCCCGTGTCACCGGAACCAGTGCGAGGTAGACAGCCGCGAAGACGACCAAATACGCGGCAAACGCGCCGCTCGCCTTGACGGTGAGCCCGGCAAACGGACCGCTCACCGCCACCTTGTTATCCGGAAAAAGCCAATAGATGAGGATAGCCGGAATCATCGGCAGCAAAATCCAAGTGGCATACAGGCCACAAAAGGCCAGCAAAATTATCCAGTCTCGATCGATCGATCCGCTCATGACACGCCGTAACGTTTGAATTCGTCGGCAATGCTATTCTGCATTTCCGTTGCTTTTTTCAGATCGTCGTTGCCTCCACTGCCGTCGCCCTTCTTCAACTTTGCGATTCCGCGTCCATAAAGCGAATTTGCATTGTTCGGGCGGCGCTCCAGCGACGCGCTGTAGTCCGCGATCGCGAGGTCAAATTTGCCGCTCTTAAGATAAACGAGCGCCCTGCTGTTCAGCGTGAACGGATCGTCGGCCTGCAGACGCAGGGATTCGTTGCAATCGGACAACGCCAGCTCCAACTGGTTGAGCAGGGCGCGCGCCCAGCAACGATTATTCCACGCCACGCTGTTGTTGGGCGTCAGATCGATGACCTTGTCGTAATCTGCGATTTCTCGTTCGCGATCTTCCTTGGCGCCGTAAGCGCGCGCTCGCTCGAAATAGGCCCTGCTCGAATTGGCGTCCAACTTGATCGCCTGGTTATAATCTTGGAACGCGCCGTCGAGATCGTTCTTTAGCCGCAATGCATTGCCGCGATTGACAAAGGCCTTCACGTAGCTTGGTTTCTTCTTAATGACGTCACTGCAGTCCTGGATCGCGCGATCGTAGTCTTGCTTCGAGATGTAGGCAGAACAGCGATTGTTCAGGGTCGCGATATCTTCCGGATCCAGCTTGATCGCCTGGTCGAAATCGCGAATGGCGCTATCGAAATCGCGAATGTCAAAATAAATCACGCCGCGATTGCGATAGGCGGCGACGTTCTTATCGTCGAGGTGTAAAACGCGGTCGTAGTCGCTGAGTGCGGCATCGTAGTCGCCCGCGGCTGTATCGCTCATGGCCCGCGCCAGATACGCGGGTACGTAGGTCGGCTTGAGCGCGATCGCATTATCGTAATCGGCGCGGGCGCGAACGTAGTCTCCGAGATCGCGATAAACATTGCCCCGACCCAGATAAGCGTTGGGATATTTCGGGTCGAGTTGAATGGCCCGATTGCAGTCCGATAAAGCGAGGTCGAAAGCGCCTTTTATGTTGTAGAGAGCGCAGCGGTTATTGAACGCCAGGGCGTAACCGCCGTCTGCGCGAATGGCGTCGCTATAATCCGCGACTGCCTGGTCTCCGTCTCCCAAGACGTTCCGCGCGAAACCGCGGGCTAGATACAGGACGGCAAGATCGTGGCCCTGAAATTTTTTCGACTCGATCAAATTTGTGCAGGCGGCAACGGCGCCGTCGCCATGCCCGCTCAAGCACGTTGCGTGGTCGTCTCCGATAGCCGGCCGCGCGATCGCTGAGATTGCCGCCAGCACGACGAGCGAGCACGCCCAAAATCGGAATTGGCCGGCGGCAGGAGGCGAGCTTCGATGCCGCGACGGCGTTGGCCGTGCGTCAAGCGACCGCCGCCACATGCGGCGATTGAAGATTTCGCTAAGGTCTCTGCGGCCCGACCGCAATTTGAAATTACGGCTTCGAGTCGGCTTGGACGGGACTTGAGGTATAAAAAAATGCCGCAGCACCAACCGCGGCGTACCCAAGAGTCCAAGACAGCACCAGCACAAGACGCGCGATGCGTTTCATCGCCCGAGCCCCTTTCTGAGCCAGTCCCGATACATCGGAGCGTCCGACACTAATACCTAAGAGATGCTACGTCAAGAGATACAATTTTAAGTGTCGGACCCGCGCGCTCATGCGCGCTAACCGCCGATCAGATTTCTGCGCTACTTCAATATGTTGCGCGCTTTTCCAAGAATCAAGCAGCGAGTGAATGTGGCGCGCGGGCAGAATCGACGCTTGCGGCAGTAGCGCCGCGGGCGGTGACGCAAACCGACAACGGTTTATATTTCAATTGCTTGAACGCCGGATGCGAATTTCCGTTTGGCGTCGTCCTTGACTTGCCATGTTCGTGCTTTAGCACAGATCGCATCTCGCTCTTTTTTGTTACGCAAAGGACGCCGGCCGGGTGACAGCGGCCGGTGGAGC
>JASHQO010000424.1 GCA_030039105.1 Xanthobacteraceae bacterium | reverse complement strand
GGTCCTTGTTGACCGCGCAGGCTTGCGCCGCGAAGGCCTCGTTAGCCTCGACCAGATCGAGGTCGCCGACGTTCCAGCCGGCCTTCTTCAGCGCGGCGCGCGAGGACGGGATAGGGCCGGTGCCCATGATCTTCGGATCGACGCCGGCCTGGGCCCACGACACGATGCGGGCCAGCGGCGTCTTGCCGAGCTTTTGCGCTTCGCTCGCCTTCATCAGCACGACAGCCGCGGCGCCGTCATTGATGCCCGAGGCGTTGCCGGCGGTGACCGAGCCCTCCTTGTCGAAGGCCGGCCGCAGCTTGCTGATCGCTTCGAGCGTGGTGCCATGCTTCGGGTATTCGTCGTCACTGACCACGATGTCGCCCTTGCGGCTCTTCATCGTCACCGGCGTGATCTCGTCCTTGAATTTTCCCGCCCTCTGCGCCGCCTCCGCCTTGTTCTGCGAGGCGACCGCAAATTCGTCCTGCTGGGCGCGGGTGATCTGCCACTGTTTGGCGACGTTCTCGGCGGTGTTGCCCATGTGATAGCCGTTGAAGGCATCCCACAGGCCGTCCCGGATCATCGTGTCGATCATCTGGAAATCGCCCATCTTCACGCCACCGCGCAGGTGCGCGCAGTGCGGCGCCATGCTCATGGACTCCTGGCCACCGGCGACCACGATGTCGGAGTCGCCATTGAGAATGGCCTGGTAGCCCAGCGCAACCGAACGCAGGCCCGATCCGCATAGCTGGTTGACGCTCCAGGCCGGCGTCTCGACGGGAATGCCGGCGTTGATCGAAGCCTGGCGGGCCGGGTTCTGGCCTTGGCCGGCGGTGAGGATCTGCCCCATGATCACCTCGGAGACGCGCCCGCCCTCGACGCCGGCGCGCTCCAGCGCTCCTTTGATCGCAGTCTTGCCTAGTTCGTGGGCCGGCAGGTTGGCAAAGGCGCCATTGAAGGCGCCGACCGGCGTGCGCGTGGCACTGACGATGACGATGTCGTCTTTCATAGGGGAAATCCCTCCGGGAAATGGGGGTTACGTTACAAGCGGCTCGCCGCGGGCTGCCGTTGATCTATGTCATAGGCACGTGGCAGGCCACCGACAAGGCTTCAGGTGGCCGCATCGCTGCCATGCCGGCCGATGCGTCACGCCGCCAGACCCGGCGGAGCCATAAAACGGTAGCCGCGCCCTGCGAAACCGCCTATTTTGATGGCAACCCGCATGGTCGCAGCATGACTGACAGCACCGCCACCACGACCAAATCCGCCGAACCAGTGACGATCAAGAAGTACGCCAACCGGCGGCTCTACAATACCGGCACCAGCGCCTATGTGACGCTCGAAGACCTCGCCGCCATGGTCAAGACCGGCGAGGATTTCGTAGTCTATGACGCCAAGACCGGCGAGGACATTACCCGTTCGGTCCTGACCCAGATCATCTTCGAGCAGGAGAACAAGGAAGGGCAGAACCTGCTACCGATCGCGTTCCTACGTCAGCTCATCCGTTTCTACGGCGACAGCATGCAGATGCTGGTACCGCGCTATCTCGAAGTCTCGATCGAGTCGCTGACCCGCGAGCAGGAAAAATTCCGCCAGCAAATGGCGCAGGCATTCGGCGGCAGTCCGTTCGGCGCGCTCGAAGACCAGGTGCGGCGGAACATGGAGATGTTCGAGCGCGCTTTTGCCATGTTCACGCCGTTTGCGCGGCGCGATGGACAAGGCGGAACGGGCGCCGCGCCCGAGCCGGAAAAAACGCCCAAGAGTGCCGGCAGCGGCAGCGGCGATATCGAGGACCTCAAGCGTCAACTCGAGGACATGCAGCGCAAGGTCGACAAGCTGACCGGCGCCAACGACTGAAGCTCAGCGGCGCTATTTCACGGCATCGAGAGCGCCGGCCACCGCGGCGAGACGCTCTGGTTCGTTTCGTCGTCGGTCACCGTCTTCTGCAAGGCCGCTAGCATGATCAGCGCGCGGCAGTGGTCGTCCGGCAGAGCATGTAGCTGGCCCAGACGTCGCGGGTATCCTGCAACGCCGCCGTGATGATGCGTGGCGATCGCGGGATCGTCGCGGCGCAATGTGGCTGTGTCGTCGAGTCCGCCGGCGCGGTTCACCGCCGGCGGCGGTCAGATCGCCTGGGCGAAGCCGGTGAGCCACGGCCGTTCTGTCGTCGCGAGCCCGATTAGCGCGCCCTGCAGATAGTCGCAGCCCCAGTCGCGCAACGCCTGCGCTGCCGTCTCGTCCTGGACCCATTCCGCGACGATCGCAAGATCAAGCCGTCTGGCGAGATCGATCAGGGTACGCACGAAGGCGCGATCGTCGTCGGAGCGCACCATGTCGCGCACGAAAGCGCCGTCGATCTTGACGATGTCCACGCCGAGCTTGCGCAAGTTGCGGAACGAGGTATAGCCGGCGCCGAAATCATCGATGGCGATGCGGCCGCCGAGATCCTTGACGCGGGCGACGAAGCCGCGGGTCTCGTCAACGTCGTGGATTGCGGCGCTCTCGGTGATCTCGACGATCAGCCGCTCGGCGACGCCTGGATGGGAGCGCAGCAGTGCGCATAGCCCTGCCCACCAGTCCGGATCGGTGGTCGAGGCAGCCGAAACATTAAGGCTCAATTGCAGCGCTGGCGCCGCGATCATCTCCTCGACGACGAGCTCGAGCACGCGATGGTCGAGGAGCCGCATCAGGCCGAGCCGTTCGGCGATCGGCACGATGTCGCCGGCAGCAATCAAGCTGCCGTCGCTGCGGCGGATGCGCATCAAGCATTCATAGAATGCCGGCGTCCGCGGCGCGGCCGACACAATGGTTTCGTAGGCAAGGAAGATGCGGCGCTCGTTCAACGCCGCGACGATCTCGTCGGTTGCGCGCACATTCTCGCGACGCAACGCCTCGCGCTCGATGTTCGGCCGGTAGGCGAGGAACGAGCCGCGGCGGCGCGCCTTTGCCGCATCGAGGGTCTCCTGGGCGCGGGCCAGCACCTCCATGACGCTGCGCGCATGGCGCGGCGCGGTGACGCCGCCGATGGTGACGGTGACCGCAATCTGGCCCGAAGCGGTCGGCACCATCTCGTCGCGCACGCTGGCCAGCATGCGTTCGGCGGCGATCGCCATGTCGTCGGGCGTGCAGTCGCGCAGCACCAAGCCGAACTTATTGCCGGAATAGCGGCCGAGCGTGTCCTTGCCGCGCATGCGGCTGTGCAACCGTTTGGCGATGGCGGCGATCACCTCGTCGGCGGCCTCGAAACCGAAGGACTCGTTGACGTGCGCCAGGTTGTCGATGCCGACCAGCAGGAAGCCGCACGAAGAGCGGAAGCGGATGGCTTCGTCGATGGTATCTTCGAGGACCTCGGTGAGGTGGTGGCGGTTCAATTCGCCGGTCAGTCCGTCGCAGCGGGCCAGATAGGTGAGCCGGCGCACGTGCTCGTAGCGCTCGTTGATGACGCGGACGACGCCATGGGCCCGCAGCGGCTTGCTGTCGGGGCCGGCGAACCAGCGGCCGGTATCCTCGACCCAAAGCCTCGTATCGGTCGCCGGATCGGGGCGGATGCAATATTGGATCTGATAGGCGACACCGTTGCCGTCGTCGCGCTGTTGCGACCGCATGACTGCGTCGAAGCGCGCTTGCGCGTGCTCGGGATCGAGCACCTTGGCGTAGGCGTGGCCGGTAGAGATTTTCGCGATGTCGGAGATCAGAAAAACCGCAGCGGCGTTCGCGCTCCATAGCAGCGCATCGGTGTCGATGCGCCAGTCATAGGCGACGTCGCCGACTGAGGCGAGGATTTGCGCTGGGTCGAGAGCCGGCGCGGCGGAAGGGATCGAATCTCGCGGCGCGGCGTTGGTCAAAGTCGCCTCTCGGGACGAGTGCGGTCTGCGGCGACGAAAGCCGCCTTCGCGAGCCGCAAATTAGCTCAGCGGCCTAAAGAATTCGGAAAGTCTCGATGACCGCGGCATGACGCTTGCGACTGGCGTAGGGAAAGCCCGGCCATGTCCCATTTCGGGACAGGAGACGCCACCTTTGAGCAACGCCCTTGTTCCGCTCGCGCACACCGGTCAAGCCGATACGGCCGCGCCCGCCGCTGCCCGGGCCAATGCGGATTTCGTCGCCCATCTGATTGCGACTTCGGCGCAGTTGCCGCAGACTCGCGCCCGCCGTCGCGCCGAGCCGGAGGTGGCGGTTGCGGCTTATGATGCACTCGGCCATTGGCCTAGTCCGACCGGCAAGACGTTGTCGCGGTCGCTGTAATCGGAGGAAACGATCAAGCTGCCTGCTCGGGAACGTCGATCTCGACTTGGCGTCGGCCGCTACGCATGCCGATGATGAAGCCGGCCAGCACGTCGACCAGCGCGATGATCGTTAGCAGGAAGAACGTCGAGGTTCCGGCCTGCTTCACCAGCAGAAATTCGACCAGCATGCCGATGAACAGCACCATCGCGAGCAGGTGATCCATCACCGAGCGCATGCCCAGCCGGGTCGATTTGATGATTTCGATCCACAACAGGAAGATCGAGAATCCGATCAGCAGATCCTCCCAGGTCAGGATCCAGTCCTGGCCTGACATCATGTGCACGGTGGTGACGGTTGCGGTCCAACTGACGCCCGGCGTCAGAAACGCGATCATGTTGTAGATCGCAAAGGGAATAAGGAGGAGCGGAAAGCCAAGAGCGAACATGGCGTCTCTCCTTCAATCGCCTGCGCTGCACTCCGCGTCGTCATTGCGAGGAGCAATGCAACGACGCAATCCAGGCTCAGCCGCCGTGCTGCTGGATTGCTTCGCCGCAGCCCGCAACGACGGAGCTTACGCCTCCGCCTTCTTGCTTAGCACCTGACGGCCGCGGTACATGCCGGTCTTCAGGTCGATGTGATGCGGGCGGCGCATTTCGCCGGAATCCTTGTCTTCGACGTAGGTAGGCGCCTTCAGCGCATCGGCGGACCGACGCATGCCGCGCTTCGACGGCGATGTTTTTCTCTTCGGGACGGCCATGGGGTCGCTCTCCTGCAACTCGGGATCGGTAAGGGTTGCGGGGCTTATAGAAGAATGGCGCGGTGGGCGCTAGGGGGCGCTGCCAGGGGTGCGGACGCAGCTGTCATGCCCCGGAAAATCCGCGGCGCGGTGCTCGTAGAGGCCGGCAAGCCGGTGCACCAGGCCATTCGGCGTCCGCGCGCTGCGCCGGATCGGGTTGGGCAGGATAGCGGCAAGCTCCGCCGCCTCGCGGCTGGAGAGATTGCGGGCGGACTTGTTGAAGGCGTAGTGGGAGGCGGCCTCGGCGCCGAATTCGCCGTTCGGCCCCCACTCGACGATGTTGAGATAGATTTCCAGCACCCGCCGCTTCGGCAGCACCATGTTGAGCCAGAGCGCCAGCGGTAGCTCCAGCGCCTTGCGGAGGAAGCTGCGGCCTTGCCAGAGGAAGAGATTCTTCGCCGTCTGCTGCGTGATGGTCGAGGCGCCGCGCGACTCGGCGACGACGTCGCCAGATTGTTCGATCGCCTCGCGCATGGCGCCGAGATCGATGCCGCGGTTGTGGCAGAACGTACCGTCCTCGGAGAGGATCACCGTGAGCGGCAGGACCGGCGCGATGCGCCCGAGCGGCACGAAGGTGCGCTCGACCCGCCGGCCAGTCGCCCAGCGCCACAGCATCAGGGTCGAGACCGGATCGATCACCCGGTAGAACGGCGCGATGACGTAAGGAGCAAGGATCAGCGCGACGACAACGATAGCGATAATCGTCAGCCAGCGCCGCACGCCGTGCGCTGACAATCGCCATGGGGTGGGCCTTCGCGCTGCGGACGGCATCGTGGCGCTATTGTAGCGTGCCTGCCGTTCCGATGCTAAACCTCGACAAAAAGGCGGAGGAGAGCGTGGCGAAGGGCGCCGTCGTGTCCCAGGAGCTGGCGAACAAATTCCGCACCGAGAAGGATTCGCCATATCTGCGCTTCGTGCGCAACGACGGGCTCGATATCATCGGCGCCCATTACGTGCAGAACCTGCGCACCACCGCGTTGAAGCCGTGACCGCGCCGCGGCGCAGCGGCCAAGGGCGTATTCATCAATCACGAGGCGTCGCGCTTCTCCAACGACTGCTATGTCTGCGAGATCGCGCCGGGGGCAAAAAGCTCGAGCCGATGCGTCATCTCTACGAGGAGATGCTGCTGATCCTGAGCGGCCCCGGTTCGACCACGGTATGGAACGACGCCGGCGCCCGCATCACCTTCGAATGGAAGGCCGGCGCCGCCGACCTCTCGGGACCCGACCGCACCCAACGCCTGATCGACGACGCGAAGAAGGAGGGTAGCGTCACCCTCTATTCCTCGGCGGTGGTCAACGATAGCAAGGCGGTGGCGCTGTTCCGCAAGATCGCCGCCACCAACGGCATATCCGTGCGCAAGGGCCACACGCTGTTGTCAAATCTTGTTGTCGGCGGCGAGGTGCCGCTGGCGCTCACGGTCTACGGCTATCGCGTCAACGAGCTGAAAGCGAAGGCAGCGCCGATCGACGGCGTCGTGCTGCCGCCGGCCGTCGCCTTGCCGACCGGCATCGCCGTGTTCACCCACGCGCCGCATCCCTACGCCCGCCGTGCTGTTCAAGGATATTTTTGCGAGCGGCGGACGTTGAGAATTATTTTGAGCGACGTGACGGTTGTTCCTGCCACGTCCGTCGTAGCACGCGCAGCCAGTTGCGAAAACACAGCTTCTCGATCAGGGCTTCGCCGAAGCCGCGCTGCCGCATCGCCTGCACCAGATTTTGCAGTCCGGCGGCATTGCCGATGTCGTCGGGGATCATGGTGCCGTCGAAGTCGGAGCCGAATCCGACGCCGTCCTCGCCGGCATGTTCGAGCATATGCTCGATATGCTGGACGATCAGGTCCAGAGGAGTGGCTTTATTGTGTTGGCCGTCAGGACGCAGGAAGCTGGTGGCAAAGTTGACGCCGACGAAACCACCGGACTGGCGAATGGCGGTCAATTGGCGGTCGGTTAGATTGCGCGAATGCGGACTTATGGCGTGGGCATTGGAGTGCGTGGCGACAAGCGGCGCCTCGCTAAGGTCCGCCACGTCCCAAAAGCCGCGTTCGTTCAGGTGCGACAGATCGATCAGAATCCGCAAGCGGTTGCAGGCGCCGATCAGCGCTTTGCCGAGATCGGTCAAGCCGGGGCCGATGTCGGGCGACGCCGGACAGCGGAACGGCACGCCATGGCCGAATGCATTCGACCGGCTCCACACCGGACCGAGCGAACGCAGTCCCGCTTCGTACAGCACGTCGAGCAACTCGAAATTCGCATCGATCGCTTCGGCGCCCTCGATATGAAGGACGGCCGCCAGCACATCGTCGGCGAGGCAGCCTTCGATGTCCTCAACGGTGCGGCAGACGCGCAGGCGCCCCTGCGACTGCCGCTCGATACGGTACAGCAGCGACGCCATGGCGAAGACGACGCGCTGCGCCTCCGTCACATCGACTGCCGGCGGCGACGCGTCGTCGCTGGCCTGGCCGGAGGGCGTTTTGGCGTCGGCGCCGCCACTCCGTTTCGGCGGTGGAACGAAGATCGCGAACAGGCCGCCGGCAAATCCGCCCTGCCGGGCCTTGGGAAGGTCCAAATGGCCCTTGTTCTCGCCTTGCAGAAACGCTGCGGCCGCCTCCGTGCTGGCGCGGCGGTACAGCCGCAGCAGCACGTCATTGTGGCCGTCGAAGATCGGAATGCGCTTGGGCGAAGTCACCGTGCTACGCCGCCTCCGCCGCCGGCAGCGGCGGCTTGCCGCGAATGAGATCGGCGCCTTTCTCGGCCATCATCAGCACGCAGGCATTGATGTGGGCAGACACGAGATCGGGCATCGCCGAGGCGTCGCAGACCCGCAAGCCCTCGATGCCGCGCACTTTGAGGTCGGGATCGAGCGCGCCGTTGGGGCCGATAGCGCAGGTACCGCAAGGGTGATGCGCGGTGATGACGACCTTCTTCAGCCAGGCGTCGATTTGGTCGTCGGTTTTGACTTGCAGCCCCGGACCGATCTCCTCGCCACGGTAGGGATCCATTGCTGTGTTGAAGGCGACTTCGCGGGCCAGCCTGAAGCCCTGCCGCAAGGTCGGCAGATCGTTCGGCGCCGTGAAGAAGCGATAGACGATACGCGGCGCCTTCAGTGGGTCGGCGGAGCCGAGCAGCAGATCGCCGCGGCTGTCGGGATGCAGGAGCGTCGGACGGATGCCAAAGCCGTCCTGGAACGGCGGTCGTACCAGCGGGAACCACAGATGCGGTGATGTCGACGTGCCGCGGAACATGAATTCGATATCGGGCACCGAAAGCTCAGGTCGCGTCTTGATGAAGGCGTGCAGGCCGCCCGGCACCACAGTGCCCGGCCCGGTGCCGAAGAGATAGGCGCGGAGCATGCTCACCGCCATGCGGTCGAACCGCATCTCGCGGTGGAACGTGCCCGGCTGCTTGCGCGTGTAGGTCATGTAGGCGCCGAGATGATCCTGCAGATTCCTGCCGACCGGCAGATCGGCGACGACGTTGATACCGAACGAGCGCAGATGCTGCGCCGGCCCGATGCCGGACAGCATCAAAATCTGCGGCGTGTTGAACGTACCGGCCGAGACGATAACCTCACGCGCCGCTTCGGCGCGCACGATGGCGCCATTCTGAACGTATTCTACGCCGGTCGCGCGCGTGCCGTTGAGCACGATGTGCGTGGTGTGAGCATTGATCTCGACCGTGAAATTTTGCCGGCCGCGCGCCGGCTTCAAAAACGCATTGGCCGACGATGAGCGGTAGCCGTCGCGGATGGTGAACTGGCCGCGGCCAAATCCTTCCTGCTGCTTGCCGTTGTAATCGGGCGTCAGCGGATAGCCGCAGGCCTTTGCGGCTTCGAGCCAGGCTTCGTAGAGATCGTCCTTGGTGCGAGCGAATTCGGTGCCGAGCGGACCCGATCCGCCGCGCCAGGTATTGGCGCCTTTCTCGAAGGTCTCGCAGCGCCGGAAGTAGGGCAGCACGTCGGCATAAGACCAACCGCGCGCACCCTTTTGGGCCCAGCGGTCATAGTCGCCGCGATTGCCGCGAGTGTAGGCCATCACGTTGATCGACGATGAGCCGCCCAGCACCTTGCCGCGCATCGCCTCGATACGGCGGTTATTGAGGTTCGGCTCCGGCTCGGTTTCGTAGCCCCAGTCGAACATGCCGTAGTCGTGGATGCGGCCCATGCCGAGCGGGATATGGATGTAGGGATGCCAATCGCGCCCGCCGGCTTCGAGCAGCAGGACGCGCGCTGAAGAGTCCTCGCTCAGCCGGTTGGCGAGCACGCAGCCGGCGGAGCCAGCGCCGACGATGATGTAGTCGTAGCCATTAGCGGGCATTTCAATCCCCATTCCCTGAACCGTTTCCCGGGATCGTAGCAAACTTGGGCTTGTGGCGATCCTGGTTCGGCGGCGCAGCTTTGCGCGCCGCGCCGCATCGCCTGGGCGCAGCTTGCGGTTTCAATCTCGCGCGTAGCCGATCAGCGGTTTTTTCTTGCGGCCGAGCAGGATCAGGATCGCTGCCGAAATTCCAAGTACCACCCAGGTCGGTAAATCGAAAACCTTCTGCAGGTACGGATCCCACGCGAAGGCGAATTTCAGCTTCAGCCAGTTCTGCACGCTGTTGAGGCTGTTCTGGTCGACGATCGCCCAGGCGTCGCTGACCTTCATGAAGATCGCCTGCTGATTGGCGATGGTTTTGGTGCCGTCATAGACAAAGAAGATAAAGGCGAGCGCCAACAGGCATAGCCCGATGAAGCGAAGCAGAAATCTGATCATGGTTGTGCCGGTGGCCGGGATAGGTAGCTGGTCGCAGGCATTACTCTGTCGCGATCCGGTCTTCAATGGACAGCCGATGCGGTTTTTTGCAGGGCGGTCGCCTGCTCCCTTGAGCACGGGGCATCAGGTTCGCTACAGTTCCGGCGGCCTTCCGCCCGGCGGGCGTCAGCATTATGGAGTTGAAATGGCTTCCAAAAATGGCAGCGGCCGCACCAACCGGCCGACTTTCACCGACCAGGAAGCCCTGCTGTTTCACAGCCAAGGCCGCCCGGGCAAGCTCGAAGTGGTGGCCACCAAGCCGATGGCGACCCAGCGCGACCTGTCACTGGCCTATTCGCCTGGCGTCGCCGTGCCGGTCCTGGCCATCGCCGAGGACGAGGCCAAGGCCTACGACTACACCACCAAGGGCAACTTCGTCGCCGTCATCACCAATGGCACCGCTATTCTGGGCCTGGGCAATCGCGGCGCGCTGGCGGCGAAGCCGGTGATGGAAGGCAAATCGGTGCTGTTCAAGCGTTTTGCCGACGTCGATTCCATCGACCTCGAAGTCTCGACCGAAGACCCCGACGAGTTCATCAATTGCGTGAAGGTGCTCGGCAAGAGCTGGGGCGGCATCAATCTCGAAGACATCAAGGCGCCGGAATGCTTCATCATCGAGCAGAAGCTGCGCGAGCTGCTCGACATTCCGGTATTCCATGACGACCAGCACGGCACCGCGATCATCGCTGCCGCCGGCCTGATCAATGCGCTTGAGCTCACCGGCCGCGACATCAAGGAGACGCGGCTCGTCTGCAATGGCGCCGGCGCCGCCGGCATCGCCTGCCTCGAGCTGCTGCGCGCCATCGGCTTCCGTCCGGAAAATCTCATTCTTTGCGACACCAAGGGCGTCATCTATGAAGGCCGCAAGGACGGCATGAACCAGTGGAAATCGGCCTATGCGGTCAAAACCTCGGCGCGCACGCTCGATCAAGCGATGATCGACGCCGATGTGTTCTTCGGCCTCTCGGTCAAGGGCGCGGTAACCCGGGAGATGGTGAAGATGATGGCGCCGCAGCCGATCATTTTCGCCATGGCCAATCCGGATCCGGAAATCACCGTCGAGGAGGTCGCGGCAGTGCGTACCGACGCCATTATGGCGACCGGGCGCAGCGACTATCCGAACCAGGTCAACAACGTGCTCGGCTTTCCCTACATCTTTCGCGGCGCGCTCGACGTGCGCGCCCGCGCCATCAACATGGAGATGAAGATTGCCGCTGCGCACGCACTTGCCGCGCTCGCTCGCGAGGATGTGCCCGATGAAGTCGCCGTGGCCTATGGGACACGGCCGAAATACGGCCCCGACTACATTATTCCGGTGCCGTTCGATCCGCGGTTGATCTCCGCCGTGCCGGCGGCGGTGGCGAAAGCCGCGATGGACTCCAACGTGGCGCGGCAACCGATCAAGGACATGGAGGCCTACAAAGCGCAGTTGCGCGGCCGCCGCGATCCGATCGCCGGCGTGTTCCAGCGCGTGTTCGAGCGCTTGCGCCGGCAGCCGCGCCGTGTGGTCTTCGCCGAGGGCGAAGAGGAGCAGGTGATTCGCGCCGCGGCGTCTTTCGTGCATCAGGGCCTCGGCACCGCGCTGCTGTGCGGCCGCGAGCGCCGGGTGCGCGAGACCGCGCAAAATCTCGGCGTCGAGCTCGGCGGCAACATCGAGATCATCAACGCGGCGATGTCGTCGCGCAACGCGGCCTACGCGTCCTATCTCTACGAGCGACTGCAGCGCCACGGCTATCTGCAGCGCGACTGCCAGCGCATGATCAACCAGGACCGCAATCATTTTGCCGCCTGCATGGTGGCGCTCGGCGACGCCGACGCCATGCTCACCGGCGTCACCCGCAATTTCTCGGTGGCACTGGAGGACGTGCGGCGCTGCATCGATCCAAAACCCGGCCACCGGGTTATGGGCGTATCGCTGGTGCTGGCGCGCGGCCGCACCGTACTGGTCGCCGACACGGCGGTCACCGAAATGCCCACGGCCCAGGAAATCGCCGAGATCGCCATCGAGGCGGCGCGAGTGGCGCGCTCGCTCGGCTACGAGCCGCGGCTGGCGCTGTTGGCGTTCTCGACCTTCGGCCACCCGGCCGGCGAGCGCTCCGAGCGGGTGCAGGAAGCGGTGCGGCTGCTCGACCAGCAGCGCGTCGACTTCGAGTACGACGGCGAAATGGCGGCCGACGTGGCGCTCAACATGGAGCTGCGCGAGGCCTATCCGTTCTGTCGACTGTCCGGCCCGGCCAATGTGCTGATCATGCCGGCGTTCCATTCAGCTTCGATCTCGACCAAGATGCTGATGGAGCTCGGCGGCGCCACCGTAATCGGCCCGATGCTGGTCGGGCTCGACCGCTCCGTGCAGATCGTGCCGCTGTCGGCGAACGATTCCCAGCTCGTCAACATGGCGGCGATCGCCGCCTTCAATGTCAGCGGCTGACGCCGCATGGAAAAACGCAGGCTTGGAACGTCGGGCATCGAGGTTTCCCTCGTCGGCCTCGGCGCCAACAATTTCGGCGGCCGCATCGACCTCGAAGCTTCGCGCCGGGTGATTCACAAGGCACTCGATCTCGGCGTCACCCTGATAGACACGGCGGACGCCTACGGCAATCGCGGCGGCTCAGAGGAAATCATCGGCGAAGTGCTCGGCGCGCGGCGCAAGGACGTCGTGTTGGCGACAAAATTCGGGCTGGCGATGGATGACGCGGGCAAATTGCGCGGCGCATCGCGACGCTACGTCGTGCAGGCGGTCGAAGCGAGCTTGAAGCGGCTCAAGACCGACTGGATCGATCTTTATCAGCTACACCGCCCCGATTCCCAGACACCGATCGAGGAGACGTTGCACGCGCTCGGCGATTTGTTGAAGTCGGGCAAGGTGCGCGCCATCGGCTGCTCGAATCTTTCGGCTGTGCAGCTTGACGACGCGCTGAACGTCGCCCGGGTGCACGGCTTGCCGTCATTTGTCACCGCTCAGGACGAGTACAGTCTGCTGGAGCGCACGCTGGAGAAAGATCGCCTGCCGATCATGCGCCGGCACGGCCTTGGCCTGTTGCCGTATTTTCCGCTGGCGAGCGGCTTATTGACCGGCAAGTACAAACAGAACTCGCCGCTTCCGGAAGGAACGCGGCTGGCGCGCAATCCGCCGCGCCATGCCGATCTGTTCATCAACGCGCGCAACTGGCGCGTCGTCGAGACGCTCGAAGCTTTTGTCGCGAAGCGCGGCCGCACGCTGCTCGAGCTTGCCATGAGCTGGCTGGCGAGCCTGCCCTACGTTCCGAGCATTATCGCCGGGGCGACGAAGCCCGAGCAGGTCGAGCAGAACATTGCCGCCATCGGCTGGGCCTTCGCGGTTGCCGATCGGGCCGAGATTGATCGCATAACTCTTTGATTCCACGCCGCAAAATTGCGACATCCGATTCACGACCCTGAAACCTCTGTGCACTAGCGTGCAAAGACCGCCATGAAACACGTCATGTCCCCCATCCCCTCCGCTCTTGAGATTAGCGGCCTGGTCAAGCGCTTCGACCGCACAGCGGTCGACGGCCTCGATCTCAACGTGCGCAGCGGAGAGTTCTATGCGCTGCTGGGTCCGAACGGCGCCGGCAAGACCACGACCTTGCGCATGATCGCGGGCCTGCTGCGGCCCGACGCCGGCAGCATCAGAGTCGCAGGCATCGATGCGCTGGCGGATCCGGTCGCGGCCAAGCAGATCGTGGCGTGGATATCCGACGAGCCGATGATCTACGACAAGCTCACGCCGCGCGAGTATCTGGAATTCGTCGCCGGGCTGTGGGGCATCGGCCCTGCCGTTGCGCAAGCGCGTGCCGAAGAGCTGTTATCGTGGCTCGATCTGGCGCCGCACGCGCAGGAACGCTGCGAAGGATTTTCCAAGGGCATGCGCCAAAAAGTGGCGCTTGCCGGCGCGCTGGTGCACGATCCGCGCGTCATCATTCTCGACGAGCCGCTGACCGGCCTCGACGCCGGCTCGGCGCGCCAGGTCAAGAGCGTTCTGCGCGAGCGCGTCAATGCCGGCGGCGCCATCATCATGACCACTCACATCCTCGAAGTCGCCGAGCGCATGGCGGATCGGATTGGCGTCATCGCCCACGGTAAGCTGATCGCCGAAGGCACGCTCGAGGAATTGCGCCGTCAGGCTGGCCGGACCAACGGTGCCACGAGCGACGGCGCGACCCTCGAAGATACCTTCCTGGCGCTGGTGGCCGAGCAGGCGCAAGCCGCATGATGCCGGGCTCGGTTCTCTGGTTCGCGAGACACGAGGCGCGGCTGGCCTGGCGCGATTGGCTCTCGATGATCACTGGCGGCCGCCGCGAGCGGCTGCGCCGCGTCGTCGTCGCGATCGTGATCTTCGCGATCTTCATGCACTTCGTCGCCTATTGGATGGTCGGCCGTTATGCCGACGCCACCCTCGACGCTTCCATGCTGATGACGCTCAGCACCAGTATCCTGCTGTCGTGGCTGCTGATGGTCTCGCAAGCCATGGAATCGATGACCCGGGCGTTCTATTCGCGCTCCGATCTCGATCTGATCCTCGCCTCTCCGGTGAAGGCGAACCGGCTGTTCGCCATCCGCATCGCCACGGTGGCGCTCGCCGTTGCCGCAATGGCGATCCCGTTGGCGGCGCCGTTCATCGATATCCTGGTGGCATTCGGCGGCACGCGCTGGCTCGGCGCCTACGGACTGATCGTGGCGATGGGCGCCGCCGCAGCGGCGCTCGCGGTCGGTTTCACTGTGGCGCTGTTTCGCCTGATCGGGCCGAAGCGCACGCGGCTCGTGGCCCAAGTCATCGCCGCGGTGATCGGCGCCGCCTTCGTCATCGGCCTGCAAGTCGCGGCGATCCTTTCCTACGGCACGATCTCGCGCACCACCATCATGCAGTCGCGTGCCGTGCTGGCCAACGTGCCCGATATCGACAGCATCGTCTGGTGGCCGGCGCGCGCGGCCATGGGTGATTGGACGGCGTTAGCCGGTGTGCTGGCCGCAAGCCTCGCGCTTCTTTTTGCCGCTATCGCCCTGGTCGCGCCGCGCTTTGGCGAATATGCGGTCGCCGCGGCCGGCGCCGGCGCCGCGACCGTCAGCCAAGGCCGGCAGAGTTCGTTCAAGCAGACTTCGCCACGCAGCGCCTTGCGCCACAAGGAATGGATGCTGCTGCGCCGCGATCCATGGCTCGTCTCGCAGACTTTCATGCAGATGCTCTATCTCATTCCGCCCGCGATGCTGCTGTGGCGCAGTTTTGACGATGGCAACGGCGCCTATAATCTCCTGGTGCCGGTGCTGGTCATGGCGGCGGGTCAACTGGCCGGCGGCCTCGCCTGGCTCGCGATTTCGGGCGAGGACGCGCCCGATCTGGTCGCCACCGCGCCGGTTCCGGCAAGCTTCGTCCTACGCGCCAAGGTCGAAGCGGTGCTCGGCGTCATCGTCGTAGTGTTCGCCCCGCTGCTTCTCGTGCTCGCCCTGGCCTCGCCCTGGCACGCCCTGGTTTCGGCCGCCGGCATCTTGATAGCCACCACGGCGGCGACCGCGATCCAGCTCTGGTTCCGCAGCCAAGCCAAGCGTAGCCAATTTCGCCGCCGCCAGGTCTCCTCGCGTATCGCGACGTTCTCCGAGGCGTTCTCGTCGATCGGCTGGGCGGCGGCGTCAGCGGTCGCCGCCGTCAGTCTCGTGCTCGCCGTCGCGCCAGCGCTGATTGCGGCCGTGGTCGTGGCCGGCGCCTGGGCCATGAGCCCGCGCACCGCTGCGGCATAACGGCCGTCTCGACGGGGCAAACCCGAGTGTGATTAAACTCCTTCCCGACTATGTGGGTCTCTTGGCGATATGCGCCCGCGGGGACGTGAATGAAGAAGAAGCCGGAGTGGGAGTGGCCGAACGGCAAGCGCATTGCCGTCGTTTTCAATGTCTGCCTCGAAGCCTGGTCGGATGGCAAGGCGCCCGGCATCAGCCCGATGGGCAATCCGCTGCCGGCCGGCGTGCTCGATACCATGGCGATCTCCTGGGCCGCGTACGGCGTCGAGGTCGGCATCCACCGGCTGATGGACGGCTTTGCGCGCCACGGCGCCAAGGCGAGCGTGATGACCAACGCCGTCATTGCCGAGCGGTCGCCCGACACGGTGAAGGCCGTCGCCGAACGCGGCCACGAAGTGTTGTCGCATTCTTATGCCATGGATGTGATACCGGCGCTGTTGTCCGACGATGACGAGCGCAAGAACATCGCACGCTGCACGATGCTCCTTGAGAAGGCTTCCGGCCGAAAGATCGTCGGCTGGCTGTCGCCGCGTGGCACCTCGAAGCTGACCACGCCCAAGCTGCTCGCGGAGGTCGGCTACCGCTGGTATGGCGATGTGTTCGACACCGATCTGCCGTACGTGATGGAGCACGGCAACAACAAGATCGTCGCCATCCCGTTGTCGTACGACGTCAACGACATGCCGTCGATGAAATACGGCCATCCGCCGCGCATGATGCTGGAAGCTTTCAACGAGGTGGTTGGCATCGCCCGTGCCCGCGACGACGAGCTGCGCATCATCGACGTTACCAGCCATGCTCATATCTTCGGCCATCACCGCGGCGCGCATTTCTATGAACGGATCATCGAGCAGGCGATGACCGCGCCCGACATTTGGGTTGGCACCCGCGCCGAGATTGCCGATCATCTGCTGGGCACGACAATCAGTTAGGCCGTCATGCCTGGCACGAAGTCGGGCATGACGACGGAGAAAGAAGAAGGTCGAGAATGATTCCGTTTGAAATGGTGGAGCCGCAATCGCTGCAGGAGGCGGTGTCGCTGCTCGATCCGGAGGAGCCGACGATCCGCCCCGTTGCCGGCGGCACGGCGCTGATGCTGATGATGAAGGCCGGCGTATTTCAGCCGACGCGGCTGATCTGCCTGCATGCCATCGAGCCGGAGCATGCGCGCATCACGGTTTCAGGCGAGGCGCTGCGCATTGGCGCCATGGCGACATTGAGCGATGTCGAGCACGATGCCAATGTCGCGGCGCGCTTGCCGGTGCTCAAACGCGCCATGCGCACGCTGTCGAACGTCCGCGTGCGCAATGTGGCCCGCGTCGGGGGCGCCCTGGCGCACGGCGATCCGCATATGGATCTGCCGCCAGTGCTGGCCGCCCTCGGCGCCAAGGTTTCGGTCGCCGGTCCCAAAGGCCATCGCGAGCTGCCGGTCGAAGCGCTTTACTCCGGCTATTACGAGACCGTCCTGGAAAAGAACGAGCTGATCACGTCAGTGACAGTGCCGGCGCGCAATGGCCGCAAAGCCACCTACATGAAAGTCACCTCGCGGACCGCCGACGACTGGCCCGCGCTCGGCGTCGCGGTGTCGTTCGCCCACAAGGACGGCACGATCCGCGACCCGATCGTCATTGTCAGCGCCGCGACTGAAAAATTGACCCGCATGACGTCGACGGAGAAGGAACTGCAAGGCGCCACCGTTGACGATAAAGCGCTGGCGCGCGCCGGCGAGGCAGCGGCCGCCGAGGCGCAAATCTTGGCCGATGCTCATGGTACCGCCGCCTATAAGCGCGAACTGCTCAAAGTCTATCTGCGGCGCGCCGTGCGCCAGGCGCTGGCCGAGGGCTGAAGGCGACGATGAAGCAGGTCGGACGAGAGATTCCGCGCCTGGAAGTGCGCGCCAAGGTCACCGGCCGCGCCGACTATGTGCACAATCTGCGCCTGCCGGGCATGCTGTACGGCAAGGTCGCGCGCGCGACGGTGCCGCATGGCCGCATCCGCCGCATCGACACTGCCTCGGCGCAGAAAATCCCGGGCGTGCATCGCGTCATCGCCGGCGAGGACATCCGCAAGCTCATCGCCGAGCCCTATTACGGCCCGGCGTTCCATGACCAGCCGATCCTGGCGCTCAATAAGGTGCGCCACGTTGGCGAGCCGGTCGCCGTGGTGCTGGCGAGCGATCCGCATGTCGCCGAACGCGCTGCGCAGATGATCGCGGTCGAATACGACGAACTGCCGGCGGTCTATGACGAGGTCGCGGCGATGCAGCCCGACGTCGTCGTCCACGATATGCTCAAGCCGGCCGGAACGTTCGCCGATCTGAAACATCTCAAGGGCCGCACCAACACCAACGTCGCGCTCGACTATCATCTGCGCCGCGGCGACCTTGATGCGGCCATGGCGCGGGCCGATCGCGTCGTCGAGCACACCTTCAAGACCCAGCAATGTCTGCATCTGGCGCTCGAGCCGTTCGTGTCGGTCGCCGAGCCCGGCGACGGCGTGCTGACCATCCACACTTCGAGCCAGACGCCGTCCTTCGTACGCACCGAGATCGCACGGCTGTTCGGCTGGCCGGAAAATCGCGTGCGGGTGAAAGTGCCGCATCTCGGCGGCGGTTTTGGTGCCAAAGTCTACGTCAAGCTCGAAGCATTGGTCGCAGCGCTCGCCGTGCTGGTCCGCCGGCCGGTCAAGATCGCGCTAACCATGGAAGAGCAGTTCTACATGATCACCAAGCACCCGACGACGTTCCGCATCAAGAGTGGCGTCGATAGGGACGGCAAGGTGGTGGCGCGCGCCTGCGAGGTGTTTTGGAACGGCGGCGCTTACGCCGACATCGGCCCACGAGTGACACAAAAATCCGGTTTCACCGCGGCGGGGCCGTACGATATCGACAATATCAACATCGATTCCTACGAGCTCTATACCAACCGTACGCCGGCCGGCGCGTTGCGCGGCTTTGGCATTCCGCAGTTGGTGTGGGCCTACGAGAGTCACAGTGACTTGCTTGCCCGCGAGCTTGGCATCGATCCGGTCGAGTTTCGCCGCAGGAACGTGCTGCGCGAGGGCCGGCCGCAGGCGAGCGGCACGGCGATGAAGGATGCCGCCATCGCGCAAGTGCTCGACGCGATCGCCGCACGCATGGGCTGGAGCAAGCCGTTCGACCGCGGCCATGGCACGATGCGCCGCGGCCGCGGCATCGCTATCGGCTTCAAGGCATCGATCTCGCCGACCACCTCGGTTGCGATCGTCAACGTCTCGGCCGACGGCTCGACCACGCTCTATACCAGCACCGTCGATATGGGGCAGGGCTCGGACACCGCGTTTGCCCAGATGGTCGCGGAAATCCTCGATCTCGCTGCCGAGGACGTTCGCGTCGTGCATCCCGACACCGACGTGACACCTTACGACATGGGTACGCTCGGCTCGCGCTCGCTGTTTCACATGGGCAATGCGGTGCGACTGGCCGCCGAGGACGCCCGCGACAAGCTGCGCGCGCTTGCCGCCGAAGCCGGCTTGCCCGAAGGTACCAATTACCCGCCCGCCGAGATCTTCAAAAAACGCTACGGCATGCAGGCTGGTAACATTATCGGCACCGCGAGCTTCGTACCGACCTACAAATCGCCGAACGCCCAGACCGGGCTCTCCGACAACGTCACGCCGTTCTGGATGATCGGCGGCGCCGGCGTCGAAGTCGAGGTCGACACCGAGACCGGTGCCGTGCGCGTCACCAAGCTCGTCAATGCCGCCGATTGCGGCACCCCGATCAATCCCGCCATAGCCCGCACACAGCTTTCCGGCGCCGCGATTATGCAGCTTGGCTTCACGCTGTCCGAGGACATGCGGCTCGACGGCGGTCAGGTCACCAACGCTTCGCTCGCCGACTACAAGATCCCCGGCATCCGCGACATTCCGCCGATGGAAAACGTCTTGGTCGAGGCCGAGCAGCACAGCGGTCCGTTCGGCGCCAAGGGCTTGGGCGAATCCGGCACCTTCGGCGTGTCGCCGGCCATCGCCAACGCGATCCATGACGCCGTCGGCGTCCGCATCACTTCTCTGCCGATCACCGCGGAGGTGGTGCTGCGCGCATTGCGCGCGCAAGCCGGCAAGCCACTCGAGGACGAATGATGAGCAATATGCGCACCATCAATTTCACGCTCAACGGCCAGGAGGTCTCGGCGGACATCGAGCCGCACCGCAATCTGGTCGAGCTGCTGCAGCGCTTCGATCTGTTCGGCGCGCGCGAAAGCTGCGGCCAGGGCTTGTGCGGTTGCTGCACCGTGCTGGTCGACGGCAAGGCGGTGTCGGGCTGCCTCTATTTCGCGGTCTGGGTCGACGGCAAGAGCGTCACCACGGTCGAATCGCTCGATGCCGAAGGCGTGCTGTCGATCGTGCAGCAGGCCTTCATCGAGTGCGGCGCGTTTCAGTGCGGCTTCTGCACGCCGGGCTTTGTGCTGATGGTGCATCAGTTGCTCAAAGAGCACCCGAGCCCGAGCGACGATGACATCCGCCACTATCTCTCCGGCAACCTGTGCCGCTGCGCCGCCTATCCGGAGATCATCGAGGCGGTGAAGGTCGCCGCGCGGCGAGCCTAATTCAGTTCGGCGCAGCGGACGTCAGGCCGAATTGAGGGCCGCGATGAAGCGCTGCTTGATGGCATGGCCGTCGCGCATCGGCAGTACGCGCGGCACGTCGTCCTCCTTGATGCGGGCACTGATCAGGAGCGGGCCTTCGCCGCTGTGCAGCAGCTTGCGCACGTCCGGCGCATCCTGGATGCGCGAGATGGCGCGCGCTTGCTTGAACCGGCAGGCCAGCGCCACGCCGACAAGGTCGATGCCGGATTTGGTGTGGCTCGCCTGCATGCCGGTTTCGCCGTAATGGGCATTGTCGAGCACGACGATGGCAAGGTTTTTCGGCTGCTTGACCCCGATGGTGGCGAGGCTGCCGATACCCATCAGCATGTCGCCGTCGCCGGTCAGCACGGCGACGCGCCGCTGCGGCCGCGCCAGCGCCAGGCCAAGCCCGATCATCGCCGTGCCGCCCATGGCGCCCCAGAGATAAAAATTGAGCGGATGGTCCCCGGCGGCGGCGACGTCGTATGTCGCCGAACCCAGCCCGCTGACGACCAGGAGGTCGCCGCGGCCGATCAGGAGCTCGCGCACAAAATCGCGCCGGTCCAGCATCAGCGCACCCACTGCTTGCGGCCGATCAGCCGCTGCGACAGCAGAAACACCACTTGCAGATTGCCGTCGAACGCCATGTCGCAGCCGGCGCCGACGAGGTCGTCGACGGTGTCGGGATCGTCGATGCGGTAGGTGAGGAAGCCCGAAAGCCGCAATACATCCTCGGTGATGGCGCCCATCGGTACCTGCCACGGATTGAATTCGCCGAACTCGCCGCGCATGGTCACCAGCACGACGCAGCCGAAGCCGCAGTTACGCAGCAGCGAAAACATGTTGATGCAATTGCCGACGCCGCTCGACTGCATCAACAGCGCCGTGCGCTGGCCGCCGAGCGCCGCGCCGGCGACCAGGCCAACGCCTTCCTCCTCGGTGGTCAATACCACGTCGGCGATCGCGTTGTCGGCCTGGCATAGCTGGATCAACCGGCTGTGGCCGGCGTCCGGCACATAGCCGACCTGGCGGATACCGACGCGCTGGAACTGGCGGTAGATGGCGTCGGGCCACGATGGTTTGATATCGGTCGGTGTGTGCACGTTGATCTCGGCTGGCATGAGGCGGACGCGGCTTTGCAAATATCGCACCGCTGACTATGGTGCGCCATCCCCCGACGCGGAAAACTGGAGACGGCCATGGCTTCGAGACTTCGCCACATCGCAATCATCGTCCCCGATCCGGAAAAGGCCGCCACCTTCTTCGAGCAGGCTTTCGGCATGACGCGGGCCGGCACGGCGCGGCGCGGCATCTATATGTCGGACGGTGTCATGAACGTGGCGCTGCTCAAGACCGAGGGCAACGAAAAGCCCGGCCTCTATCACTTCGGCATGTGGGTCGACGATCTGGACGAAGCCGAGCAGAAGGTGACACAAGCCGGCGGTACCTATCTCGCGGGGCGGCCGACCTCACCGAACTCGTTCTATGAGGCGAAATATCGCGACCCGAACGGCGTCGTGTTCGATCTGACGCACCATGGCTGGGCCGGCGCCACCAAGGAAGTGACGGCGAAGGCGTAAGGACCGTTATGCTGCGGCGCGCGCCGAAGGCGCGCCTCGAAGGATGTACGGCCCGGGCGCATCCGCCGTCGACCTTCGAGGCTCGCCATAACGCGTCGAAGACGCGCGTAAACGCGCTTATGGCTCGCACCTCAGGGTGACGGATAACAATGCCGCAATACCCCGGCCGCATCGTCGTCATCGGCGCAGGTCCGGTCGGCCTGTGCCTGTCGCTGGCATTGGCGCAAGCGGATGTGAAAGTCTGCCTGGTCGAGGCGCTCGGCGACGACAATTTCCTCGAACAAGTGCCGCGCGCCGGAACGAACCATCCGGCGACCTTGGAAATGCTCGACCGCCTCGGGCTCTACCAAAAACTTGAGCCGCGTGGCATCGTCGCGCCGGTGTTCCATTACTGGGACCGCCACGAAGGAAAATTGATCGCCGCCTTCGATCACATCCATCTGAAGGACGACACGCGCTTTCCTTATGTGCTGCAATGCGAGCGCATCAAGATCGTCGAAGAGGCGCTCAAGATGGCCAAGGCGCATCCCAACATCGATCTGCGCCTGTCGACTGAATTCACCGCGTTCGCACAGGACGCCGACGGCGTCGTCGCGCGCCTAAAAAATCCCGCTGGCGGGGAGGAGACCATCGACGGCCGTTACCTGGTCAGCGGCGAGGGCGCGCGCAGCATCGTGCGCAAGGATTTGGGGATTGCCTTCGAGGGTTTCACCTACGATGATCGCACGCTCAACGTCGAAGTCGCCTACGACTTCCGACGGCACGGCTACGCCGAGCGCAACTACATTTCCGATCCAGCGGAATGGTCGAATCTGTTTCACTGGAAAGGACCGCCCGATCGCTGGCGCGTACACTTCCCGACCGATCCGCATGCGGATGAAATCGAACTGATGCGGCCGCAAGCCCTGCAGGCCCGGCTGCAAGGCTTTTTGCCGACCGGCAAGCCGTTCGACATCGTCGGCAGCAATCTCTATGTCGTGCATCAGCGTGTCGCGGCCAAATTCCGCGCCGGCCGTGCCATCCTGGCCGGCGACGCGGCGCATGTGAACAGCCCGATCGGCGCCATGGGCATGAACTCCGGCATCCATGACGCAATCAACCTGGCCGACAAGCTCATCGCCATCGCGCGCCAACAGGCCGACGACAGCGTGCTCGATCGCTACGAGCGTCAGCGCCGCCACGTCGCCGTCGCCCACACCCAGGCGCAGACCATTCGCAACAAAAGGCTCCTCGCCGAAAAGGATCCGGCGGTGCGCCGGCGCAATCACGACGAACTGCGCCGCACCGCGGACGACCCGGTTCTGGCGCGCAAGTTTCTGCTGCGCACGGCGTTGTTCGACAGCCTGCGGGAAGCCGACGCGATTGCCTGACATTTTTGGGGCCGCGATGCGGCGCGTGGCTTGGGCTCTGCTGCTGACGGTGCTTGAAGTTCACGTCGCGGCGGCGCAATCGAGGCCATGGCCGGACCGCCCGATTCACCTCATCGTGCCGTTCCCGGCTGGCTCCAGCTCCGACATTGTGGCGCGCATCGTCGCGAAAGGTTTAGGCGAGCGGCTCGGGCAGCAGCTCGTGGTCGAAAATCGCCCCGGCGCCAGCGGCAATCTCGGCACCGAGGCGGTCGCGCGCGCGACTGCTGACGGCTACACGCTGGGGCTCGCCAACACCTCGACCCACACGCTGTCGCCAAGCCTGATGGCGCATCCGACATACGATCCGGTCAAAGACTTCGTGCCGATATCGATGATCGGCGCCTCGCCGTTCGTGCTGGCGCTGCATCCCAACGTAGGAGCGAAAACGGTGCCGGAGCTGATCGCGCTGGCGAGAAGCGCGCCGGGCAAGCTCACCTTCGCTTCGGCGGGGCCCGCCACATTGGCGAATCTCGCCGGCGTTCTGTTCGCCAAGACAGCGCACATCGAGCTGACGCCGGTGTCCTATCGCGGCAGCGGTCAGGAAATCCTCGACGTCGTCGCCGGCCGCGTCGACATGGCATTCGCGACCATTCCGCCGACCTTGCCGCTCATTCGCGAGGACAAAGTGCGCGCCGTGGCGGTGACGGGGCCGCAACGCAGTCCTATTCTTTCAGACGTGCCCACGGTGGCGGAATCCGGCCTGCCCGGTTACGAGAGCGTACTTTGGCAGGCGCTTTACGCGCCGGCCGGCACGCCGGCGGCGATCGTGACCCGGCTCAACGCCGAGGTGAATGCGATCCTGCGTGACAGCGCTGCGGTCGACGCGCTGGGCAAGCTCGGTGTCGAGGCGGAGCCCGGAACGCCGCAACAGCTCGCCGATCGCATCGCCGCCGACCTCGAGAAGTGGCACGCCGTCATCGTTAGCGCCGGCATTCCGCCGCAATAGGCGCGCAGCCGTGGCCGCTTGACGCTTCCCGGCGGCGGGAGGATGCTGACCGGCAGAGTGTTTCGACCAGGGAGATTGTCATGGCTGCACGGCTTCGTCACATTGCGCTGTCGGTTTCCGATCCGGACAAGGCGGCGAAGTTTTTCGAGGATGCGTTCGGCATGAAGCGCGTCGGCAAGGCCGGTATCGGCTGCTACGTGTCCGACGGCACCATCAACGTGGCGCTCCTGAAATACGAAGGCGACGTGCCGGGCTTCCACAAGGGCTACCACGGTCTCGTGCATTTCGGCATGTGGGTCGACAATATCGAAGAGGCGTCCAGGAAGGTGACCGAAGCCGGTGCTACGCATTTCGCCGGTGCGCCCGAGAACAATCCGCACGCCTTCTACGAGGTCAAATACAAGAACCCCGACGGCGTCGTTTTCGACCTGACCCACAACGGCTGGCGTGGCGCGGTGAAGGAAGTCGTCCCCGCCGAGTCCGAGAAGGTGCCGGCGGAATAAAAAATCATCGCCGCCACGGCAACGCGTCGGCGCGCTCGACGAAGAACCAGGCGCCCCGGCCGAGTTCGGCCGGGAAGGCGGCGGCGATGCCGCTCTCGAACGCGTGCCAGTCGAGATCGGCGCCATCGACTGCGGCTTCGGCCGCAGCCAGCGACTGCACGCACAATGCATAGCCGACGATGAACGGCAGCTTGGCAATCGCCACCTCCGGCAAGCGCTCGGTCACGCGTTCATGGCTGACCAGATAGACGCCGCCGCGGTCCAGCCTGATGAGGGCGCCGCCAGGCGTCCGTGCTGCCGCGCGGCCGGTAAATCGCGTAAAGCGTGCTGCGGCCTCGTCAATGTCGCCAACCGCGATCATAACGTCGACCAGACCGATGGCGCTGTTCGGATGACCAAGCCAGCGCGGCTGCCACACGATATGCTCGGTGTGGTGGGTCAGCATCTGGATGCGGCCTTCGGCCATGACGCCTGGCTCGACCCGGGCAATGGTGAAAGCGGCCTTATCGGGCCCGTTGGCGGTTTCGACCGGGCGCGACATGTGCACGAGCGGCCGCACCGCAAAGCCATCCGCGGCAAGGCGCCGATGCGCCTTCGCGGCATCGGCGACCGCGAAGGCGACCAGATGCAGTCCGGCATGGTCAGCGATCGCGGCATCGAATTCGCGGGCGAGCGGAGTATCGGAGGTCTTGAACAGCACCTCGACGTAGCCGCGCTTGAACATCGCGGCGACGTTGCCGGTGCCGGTCTGGCTGCTGCCGCCCGCGGGATTGGGAGTGACCTGGATCGACGCCGGCGTCGGTGCAAAGCCGCAACGAGCGAGGGCACGGCTCGCGGCCTCGGCGTCGTGAACGAAATGGGCGAGATGGTCGAGAAAAATTTCACCGCTGGCTGGAAGCTGGCGCTCGACCTCGGCTGCTGCGGATGGCGGAGCCAAGTCGTCACTCGGAGTGGGCGATGCCGGCGGCTTCGACCACCTTGCCCCAGCGGATGATTTCCGACTCCAGGAAGCGCCGCAGCTCGTCCGGGGCGCCTTGGCCGATCGGGACCATGCCGAGGTCGGTCATGCGCGAGCGCACGTCGTCGAGCGCGACGACGGCGTTGAGCTCGGCGTTGAGCTTGTTGAGGATGTCTTTCGACGTCCCGCCCGGCGCGATCACCGCCTGCCATGCGGCGGCGTCGAAGCCGGGCACGCCGGCATCGGCGAGCGGCGGTATGTCAGGCAGCGTCGCGAAGCGATGCGAAGAGGTCACCGCCAGCGCCCGCAACTTGCCGGCATTGATCAACGGCAGCGCCGGGCCGAGGTCGCTGAACATGAGCTGGATATAGCCGCCGAGCAGATCGTTGAGCGCCGGCGCCGTGCCGTGATACGGCACGTGCGTCATCTTGATGCCGGCCATGCTGGCGAACAGTGCGCCGCACAGATGATGGAAGGCGCCGATGCCGCCGGAGCCGTAGCTCAATGGCCGTTGTTTGGCGAGCTTGATCAGATCGTCGACGCTGGTCACCGGCAGTGTCGGAGCGACCACCAATACGAATGGCACCGACGCGATCAGCGCCACCATCGCCAAATCCTTGAGCGGGTCGTAGGGCAGCTTCTTGTACAGCGTTACGTCGATGGCGAGCGAAGACACCGACATCATGAGAGTGTAGCCGTCCGGCGCCGAATGGGCGACGAAATTGGTGGCGATCACCGTGCCAGCGCCGGGGCGATTCTCGACTACGAACGACTTGTTGAGCCGCTGTTCAAGCTTCTGGCCGAGCAGGCGGGCCAGAATGTCGGTGCCGCCGGCCGGCGCGAACGGCACGATGAAGGTGACCGGACGGCTCGGATAGTCCTCGGCGTCCTCGGCGCGCGCCATGCCTGCGGCCAGAGTGGGAAGTGTAGCGGCGAGCAAGGTGCGGCGCGACAGCATTGGCGTTCACTCCGAACGAGGCCGACCGCTGCTTTCGGCCGTAATGAAATGATAAGGAACGCTAATGGCCCCTGTTCTGCAAGGGATTTAGCGTCGCGGCGCCTGCAATGGCCTTTCTTGACAAGGGGCTAGGGGTGCCGCCATAAGGACGCCGGTTCCAGTGGACATTAGGTTCGGCTTTAAGGCTGGCCATGGGGCGCCGGTAACCATCACATTATTCGACTGCAAGAAGCCGGTCCGGACTCTGACATCCGAGCACCGGGATCGAACACGAGGAAAAAAAGATGTTCGCGGTCTTCAAGACGGGCGGCAAGCAATACCGGGTTGCCGCCGAAGATGTGCTCAAGGTCGCCAAGCTCAAGGGCGAGCCGGGCGAGATCGTCGAGTTCGGCGAGGTTTTGGTGGTGGGCGGCGACAGTGTCACGCTCGGTGCCCCGACGGTGTCCGGCGCCACCGTGGCGGCCGAGGTGCTCGATCAGGCGCGCGGGCCGAAAATCATCGCGTTCAAGAAACGCCGGCGCAAGAATTCGCGCCGCAAGCGCGGTTTTCGCGAGGAATTCACGCTGATTCGCATCACCGAGATCCTGACCGACGGCAAGAAGCCGAGCAAAGAGGTGCCGCCACGGCCGAAACGCGCTGCAGCAGCCCCGGCCCCCGCGGCTGAGACCGACGCAGAGACGGCCGAGGCTGCTTCGGAAGGCGCCGCTGCCAAGCGCAAGGCTAAGCCGAAGGCCAAGCCCAAGACGAAGGCGAAAGCGCCTGCCGCCAAGAAGCCGAGCGCCAAAGGAAAGCCAAAGAAGTGATGTGGGAAGGTGATGGTTTTGTCACTTTTCGTGTATAGGTCCTAGGGCAAGGTTTGGAGTTGAGCGATGGCTCATAAGAAAGCAGGCGGATCCTCCCGCAACGGCCGCGATTCGGCCGGACGGCGGCTGGGGATCAAGATGTTCGGCGGCGAGCAGGTGATCGCCGGCAACATCATTGCGCGCCAGCGCGGTACCAAATGGCACGCAGGCCGCAATGTCGGAGTCGGCAAGGACCACACGTTGTTCGCGAAGATAGACGGCAAGCTCGAGTTCCGTACCAAAGCCAAGGGTCGCGTTTTCGTATCGGTACATCCGATGACCGAGGCCGCGGCCGAGTAATACGGTGGATCGTTGAAGGTCCGCCGGCATCCAGTCGCCCGGCGGACCCGAATGGGCTCGCGAGACAAGGGGAACCGGGATGCCGGTCCCCCTTTTGATTTTTGACCAGGAGCCCATGCGATGACCCTAGAGCAAGAAGTCTTCGCACCAACAAGACCGGAGCACGGCGTTCCCGTTCTGAAGACGGAGCGGCTGACGTTGCGTGCGCCGCGCCATGGCGACGCCGGAGCAATCGCGTTGCTTGCCAATGATCTGCGCGTGTCCGCGAACACGTCGCACATTCCGCATCCCTACGGCGTCGACGATGCCGAGCGATTCATCGCCTCCGTCAATACGCGCAGCGGCGAGGCGTGCTTCGTCGGCACCCTCGATGGCAAGCCGATCGGCATCTGCAGTGTCGCGCCGCGCAACGACGCGTTTGAGCTCGGTTATTGGTACGGCGTGCCCTATTGGGGCCGCGGCTTTGCCACCGAGGCTGCGCGCGCGGTGATCGACCACGCCTTCGGCGATCTCGGGCACGAGGCGTTGCTATCCGGCGCCCGCGTCACCAATCCGGCTTCGCGCCGGGTGCTGGAGAAGTGTGGCTTCCAGTGGACCGATGTGCGGCTCTACCGCATCCGTGCGATCAATTCGGCGGCACCGATCGACCGCTTCCGCCTCGACCGCGGCCTGTGGGCGTCGCTGAAGAGTTGGGCCGGCGCGCGGCACGCGGTGTGACGGATTACTGCCCGGCGCCCGCCGGTGCTGCAAAAAGCGGCGCCAGCTTTTGCACCAGCGACGGCCCGAAATGGGCCTGCGGATTCGACGGTGCGATGTGGTCCATCAACTCCCAGCCGCTGATCAGGACGCGGGCGTGATCGAAAGCTTGCTCGAAGTCGTTGCCCCGTCGCAGGCTCTGCCGGAACAGGGCATCGCCGAAATAGGTCCAGTCGCGCTCTGGCGCGCAGCCGAACGAGGTGCTCTTGGCGTCGGAAGCGGTCATCACGATGGTGTCGTCGTTGGCCAGCGGCGGCACGAAGATCCCGGAATAACACGCCGAGACGATAACCACGCGATTCTTGATGCCTTCGGCGTCGAGCGTCGCGGCGACCTGCTGCGGTGTCAGCTCGGCTTGGCGATCGCCTGGAAATTGCAAGGCAAAGCCGCTCTGCGCGCCGTGTGAGGTCATGAAAAGGAGGAGCACATCCTCGTTCTTGTCCATCATCGCGCCGACGTCATGCACGGCCGCGGAGAGATTTTGAAGGTTGGCCAGCGGTACGGCGTTCACGGTCTCGTGCGAATTGATCAGGCGGATGGTCCGGTCCTTGATCGGCAGGACGGTTCCGATCGATGCCAGCGCGCCGTTGAGCTCCTTGAGAAAGACCTCCTGGTCCATACCGGCGATGCCGATGGCATAGACGTCGGTGGTGCCCGGACGCCGCGGCGCCAGCGTGCTCACTTGCGCCTGCAACAGCTTCGGCTGCGCGTCTTCGAGCTTTGTCAGCTCGCTGCGCGCACCATAGCGGGCGCTGACATACTCCCACCAATTGGCGCCGCGGATATCGAAGTCGCGGCCGATGAAGACCGGCGCGTGCGGCACCGCGACGTTGACGGCAAACAGCGCCGCCCACAGCAGGATGATGCGCCCGAGCACGCGCAGCCGCGGCTGCGGCTCGAGACTCAGCACCACGCTGGTCATGGCGCCGATCCACCACACGACCTCGATCGCAAACGCCGCGCTACCGGTCGCCGCGCGAGCCCAGATCGCGTTCAGCGCCGCAGCCGATATCAGAAATGGCGCGCCGTACTCGATCGCGGCGGCGGCGGCGTCTGCCGTGATCGAGAGGATAAACAAGGCCGAGAGCGCCGTGGCGCGCCCGGCCGGCCGCACGAAGAAGGCCGCGACTGCGAGTTCGAGAGCGAGCCAGGCGACGACCGCGTTGAGGCCGTAAGGGTTGAAATGCAGCCCCGGTCCGGCGGCGACATATTGCAGCCCGATGCGGGCCGCCGCCAATACGAAGGTCCAGCCGATCAGTGTCGGCAGTCCGACGAACGCGGGCCCGGGCGTCGTCCGCCATACCGCCGCCCGCGCCGCAAGCTTCAATGCCGACCACACGCCCATCTCCCACGGGACCCATACTACCCCGAGATTGGCATTGCACGCGCCCGGCGCGGCGACTACGGAATGCCGGCATGAAGTTCCTCGACGAAGCCAAGGTCTATGTCCGCTCCGGCGACGGCGGTAACGGGTGTGTGTCGTTCCGGCGCGAGAAATTCATCGAGTTCGGTGGGCCGAACGGCGGCGACGGCGGCAAGGGCGGCGACGTGGTAGCGGTTGCGGTCGACGGCCTCAACACGTTGATCGACTACCGCTACCAGCAGCATTTCACCGCCAAGAACGGCCGCGGCGGCATGGGCAAGGACCGCCACGGAGCCGGCGGCGCCGATGCCATGCTGAAGGTTCCGGTCGGCACGCAAATCTACGACGAGGACGGCGAGACGCTCGTGGCGGATCTCACCGAGGCCGGCCAGCGCGTTGTGCTGGCGCATGGTGGCAACGGCGGCTTCGGCAACGCCCATTTCAAGACCTCGACCAATCGCGCCCCGCGCCACGCCAATCCCGGCCAGCCCGGCACCGAGCTGACGATCCGGCTACGGCTGAAGCTGATTGCCGACGCCGGCATCGTCGGTCTGCCCAATGCCGGGAAATCGACGTTCCTGGCCGCGGTCAGCGCCGCCAAGCCGAAGATCGCCGATTATCCGTTCACCACGCTGCATCCGCAGCTCGGTGTCGTCGACGTCGGCGGCCGCGAATTCGTGCTCGCCGACATTCCGGGCCTGATCGAAGGCGCCCATGAAGGTGTCGGCCTCGGCGACCGCTTCCTCGGCCATGTCGAGCGTTGCCGCGTGCTGCTGCATCTGGTCGATGGCACCGGCGAGGACGCCGGCGTCGTTTACAAGACGGTGCGGGCGGAGCTTGCCGCCTATGCTTACAGCTTGAGCGAAAAGCCCGAGATCGTGGCACTGAGCAAGGCCGACGCGATGAGCACTGAGAAGATTAAACACCAGGCGGCGCGGCTCAGGCGCGCGGCAAAGAAGACGCCGCTCGTGGTCTCCGCCGTCAGTGGCGCCGGCGTCGCCGAGGTGCTCCGTGCGCTGCTCAAGGTGATCGAGCAGGCGCGCCGCGGCGGCGTCGAAGCCGACACGGCGGAAGCCGCTTGGCAGCCTTAAGGGAGAATTCCATGGCGTATACGTTCGTGCTCGTTCACGGCGCCTGGCACGGCGGCTGGTGCTGGCAGCGCGTCGCTGACCGGCTGCGCCGCGGCGGCAACACGGTCTTTACGCCGACGCTCACGGGACTGGGCGAGCGCTCGCATCTGCTGCGCCCGGGCATCGACCTGAACACCCACGTCACCGATGTCGTCAACGTGATGAAATGGGAGGGCCTGAGCGACGTCGTGCTGTGCGGCCATTCCTATGGCGGCATGATCATCTCCGGCGTGGCCGAGCAGATGGCGCCGGCGATCCGCTCCATCG
>JASHQO010000423.1 GCA_030039105.1 Xanthobacteraceae bacterium | reverse complement strand
GTTTCCGGCTCGACGGCCTCAAGATTGGTTCTTCGGTGCTTCATTTCGTCATTTTTCCCCCGTTCACCCATCGCAAGCCCGCCCGTTGTTACGCACAAGCTCTCACCATTGACGGCCAACGCGCAGATTTGCCCCTTGTTCCCGCTTAGCGGAACTTTTTTTCGGAACTTTTTTTGCCCGACGGCGTTTGCGCACGGTAGCCTCGGGAATCTTCAAGGGGAGGCCTTTTGTGCCCATGTCTCAATCACCTCAAGGACCTACGTCTCAAGCGATTCTGCAGCATCTGCCGTTTTTGCGCCGCTATGCCCGGGCCCTGACCGGCAGTCAGGCCTCAGGCGACGCCTATGTGGCGGCCACCCTAGAATCCCTGATCGCAAGCCCTAACATGCTGGCAGACAGTGCAAATTCCCGGGTCGGGCTATATCGCCTTTTTACCAAAATCTGGAGTTCGCTGCCGGTCAATGGCAAACCCGAGGCCGGAGGCGGCGCGCTGCCGCCCGAGCACCATATCGCCCAGATCACCCCGCGTCCCCGACAGGCCTTCCTGCTGGTGGCGCTGGAGGGCTTTTCGGAGGACGATGCGGCCCAGATCCTCGACTGCGACCTACCGACGCTGCGCAGCTTGGTGGAGGAATCCGGCCGCGAGCTCGCCGCGGAGATCGCGACTGATGTCCTCATTATCGAGGATGAGACCTTCATCGCCATGGATATCGAGGGCTTGGTAGAGAGCCTGGGCCACAACGTCATTGGCATCGCCCGCACCCACAACGAGGCGATTGCGTTGGCCAAGAAGAAGCGGCCGGGCCTGATTCTGGCCGATATCCAATTGGCGGACGGCAGTTCAGGCCTCGATGCGGTGAACGAGCTGCTAGACTCCCTCGAAGTGCCGGTGATCTTCATCACCGCCTATCCGGAACGCTTCCTGACCGGGCAGCGGCCGGAGCCGGCATTCCTGATCGCAAAACCGTTCCAGCTTGCCGTGGTTTCGGCAGTGGTGAGCCAAGCCCTGTTCTTCGGCCGCAAAGCGCGCCAGCGCGAACGGCAGCCGGTTGAGCGTCAGCCGACGGCGTAGTCTTCGCGGATATTTTCCCAATGCGAATGGCCGGGACAGGCCCGGCCATTCGCATTTTTCTAGGCACGATAAAAGTTAGGGCGCAGCCGATCGGCATATCGGCTGCGCCCGAGATCGGCCGGCCAAGCACGGGGGGAGGGGGAAAGGATGGCCGGCTGCCATGACAAGGCCTGGCGGCGGCATTTGTTCCGGTTTTGCCGGTGCGCGATGCCTGCGACGCGAGGGCGCAGAGTGAAAAATTCCGGCAAATCCCGGCCGCAGACCGGCACCGTCTCAATCACGACTCGGTGAATTTCGGGAAACCGAGGAACGGCTCACCGACACACATGTTGGAGCGGCGATGAGAGGGCGTGGGGCCATTCGCATGCCGGAACGCGGTTGATCGTTCCGGCGCCCGGAGGCGGTCCGATGGTCAGGCAGTTAATCCTACGTACAGCAGGTGCAGCGGGTCTGTTGACGCTCGCATTATTTTTTGTCGGCGTCGATCCGTTTCTGAGCGCCGGCGCCGACCTGGCCAAGACACCCGCAATCTCGGTCAATCGCACGCTCAAGGGCGATCGGTTGCCGCTGTCGTCGCCGGCGGTCGTCGACTTGCCGAAGTGGCAGAACGAATTTGGCAACCTGCGCAATCCGCAGCCTCAGGCCCAAAAGCCATTTGCCTGCGATCCGGCTTTCAGCCCAATTTTCGCGTCCAAGGCGGCGAATTTCTACGGGCGTTGCCTAGCCTGATTGAAGCACCGCCAATCTGACGTCCACACTTGCCTGACATCCGGATTTGGGCCCGAGCGCTGCCCCCGGCCGGCGTGCGCTTCTCCTGACAGCAAGCCCTCGTCCGCCCCGGCCGGTGAGAACCATTCTTCGCCAGGGCGCGACTCACAGATGGCATCGGGGAAAACTGCCAGCCTGCAGCCCGCGGTCTTGCAGTCGCTTCGGGACATGCTGTGGAACCTTCCCGTGATGTCGTGGATTACAAACAACAACAGCACGGCGGAGTGTGTCATGGCAGCAAGCGACGGCTTTCGGCGGCTTTGCAAGGTGGCCCTTTATGCAGGCCTGATTGTTGGTCCGGTCGCGCCGGCGGCGGCGCAGTCGCTGGCCTACCAGCCGGTCGACCGCAACAGCATGAGCTTCCCGCAATATGCGCCGCAAGCGCAGCCGCGTGACGAGGCGACCGCCGGCGACGAACTGCCCGCAGCGCTGCGTCGGCAGATCGTCGTCTATACGGGGCACGAAGCGCCCGGCACCATCATCATCGATACGCCGCACACCTATCTTTATCTGATCCTCGGCAATGGTCAGGCGATGCGCTACGGCATCGGCGTCGGCCGTGAGGGGTTCACCTGGTCGGGGACGCAGAGCATCACCAAGAAGGCGGAGTGGCCGGATTGGACACCGCCGCCGGAAATGGTCGCGCGCCAGCCATATCTGCCACGTTGGGTCGGCGGCGGCCCGGGCAACCCGCTTGGCGCTCGCGCCATGTATCTTGGCAACACCGACTACCGCATTCACGGCACCAACGATCCGACCACCATCGGCAAGCATGTGTCGAGCGGCTGTATCCGGTTGGCGAATGCCGACGTGATCGATCTCTACAGCCGCGTCGGCGTCGGCACCAAGGTCATCGTGCTGCCGAACGATCCGCGCCAGACTCCGGTTGAGCGCCAGGCGTCGAACCCGGTCTCGAATTCCGTATCGATCCAGGGCGGCCATGGCGCGCCGATGACGGCGCAAGTTCAGGTGATGCCGGCGGCCTATGAGCCGCCTGCGGCCCCGCATGTTGCGCAAACCCGCCTGACCATCCTCGGTATCCCGGTGGGCAGCGTCAACTGACGCGGCGGCCGGCTTGGCCGGAACCATACCTGCCGCAATGCGATTGTTCTGCACGGAGCGCGGTTAGGCCGCGCTCCGTCCTTAATTTTATTGCTTCTGTCGACAACGATATGACCGGGATTGGGGAGTCTGGAAGTGCAAAGGTATGGGTGCGTCCGATCTCGACAGGCACGACACGCACGCGCAGGATGATCGGCCGGCGGACAATGCGGTGAGCCATACCGACGACAGCGCCGAACGCCAAAACCTGGAAAGCGAACTGCGCAGCCGTGCCAAGCAGCAGGAAGCGCTGGCGCAGCTCGGCGAGCGGGCTTTGGTTGAGCCCGATCTGGAACGGCTGCTCAACGATGCGGTATCCACCGTCGCGCTGACGCTATCGGTCGACTTCGTAAGCGTGCTCGAGCTCCTGCCTGGCGGCAACGAGCTATTGCTGCGCGCCGGTTTCGGCTGGAACAAGGACCTGATAGGTACGGTGCCGACATCGGCCGACGCCGGCAATTATGCACACTTTGCGTTGGAGTCCGCGGCGCCCGTCGTGACCGACGATTTTGCGATCGAGACACGGTTCGCGGCCCCGGCTTACATAACGGATCATAGCTGCGTCAGCGGCGTCACCGTCATCATCGCCGGTCGTGACGGTCGCGCCTACGGCATCCTCGGCGTCTGCACCAACAAGCCGCGGCGTTTCGATGTGCGCGACACGTCATTCCTCGCCGCGGTCGCCAATCTTCTGGCCGGCGCCATCCAACGCCGCCAACTCGAACAGCGTCACGAGTTGATGATCCGCGACATGCGACATCGCTCGGGCAATCTGTTCTCCCAGCTCTTGGCGCTGTTCTCGCAGACCGCCAAAAACTCGAAGAGCATCGCCGACTTGTCGGGCAAATATCAGGCGCGCGTCTTGGCCATGGCCAGTGCCGATCGGCTGATCACCGAAGGCGGTTGGAAGTCGATCCCGATCATGGAGTTGCTCTACGTCGTGCTCGGGCCCTATCTCGACCGGGTGTCGTTCAGCGGCCCGAATATCGACCTTGAGCCCGATCCGATCTTCAATCTCAGCGCTGCGCTGCACGAACTCGCCGCCAACGCCGTCAAGCACGGCAGCCTGTCGCGGCCAAAGGGGCAGCTCGACCTGAGCTGGTCGGTGAGCCGTACCGATCGTGGCGTGACCTTGACGCTCGACTGGGTCGAGAAGAACGGGCCGCCGGCGCGCCGGCCGCGGCGTTTCGGCTTCGGCTCGCGGCTCATTTTGCTGGTGATCGAACGGCAATTGAACGGCGAGGTGCAGCGCACGTTCTCGCGCCAGGGCCTGGCCGTGCACATGGTGGTGCCACTGACCCACGAGCGCTGGCCGAGCCCGGTGCCACCGGTTGAGCGGTCAGACGCTCTCAGTTCACCGTCATCCTGAGGGGGCCGCCAACGGGTCCGGCCGAAGCGGCCGGCTCGATGACAGGCTCCGCGGCCCTCGAAGGATGCTACCCGGCGCACCCGAAAGTTTAAGGATGCACGTCTTCGGTAAACCAATCGGTCGGCAGGTCGTGGCCGGCGCCGCTTTCCCTAGCCTTGCGATAGAGCAGCGAACCGACGGCGGCGAACTGATAGCCCAACCCGATATTGTTGAGAAAGCAGGTAACCTCGGCGTCCGATTGGCGGCCCACGGCGCGGCCGAC
>JASHQO010000422.1 GCA_030039105.1 Xanthobacteraceae bacterium | reverse complement strand
CAGCTTTGTCCTGCTGCTTCTCGCGTCCGTCGCCTTGGCGGAGGATTATCCCACCCGCACGGTGACGGTGATCGTGCCGTTCCCGCCCGGCGGTTCGGTCGACGGCGTGGCGCGCATCATCGTCGACAAGCTCAACCAGAGCGTCGGGTCGCATTTCATCGTGGAGAATCGCGCCGGCGGTGCCTCGGGCAATGTCGGTGCCAACGTGGTCGCCAAGGCCGATCCTGACGGCTACACGCTGCTGCTGACAGCGTCGCTCCACGTCGTCAATCCGTTTCTGTACAAGAATGTGCCGTTCGACGTGGTCAAGGATTTCACGCCGGTGACGCTGATCGCCGCGGGCCCGTTGATCGTCTCGACCACGCCGAGCGTGCCGGCAAACAATCTGAAGGACTTTTTTGATCTGGTCGGCAAGGACCCGCAAAAATACACCTTCGGCACCACCAGCGTCGGTTCGGCGAGCCATCTGGTGATCGAGCTTTTGAAGCGCGAGGCCGGCGTCGACACGCTCGTGGTCGCCTACAAGGGCACCGGCCCGGCGCTGACCGATCTGATGAGCGGGCAAATCCAGTTGCTGGCCGATCCGATGCTGTCGTCCCTGCCGCAGGAGCAGGCGGGCCGTATCAAGGCCCTGGCGATCACGAGCCTCAAGCGCCAAGCCGCGGCGCCCGATATTCCGACCGTCGAGGAATCGGGTCTGCCCGGCTTCGAGTTCGCGTCTTGGTATGGACTTTGGGGACCGAGGGATTTGCCGGCGGACATTACCGCCAAGCTGCAAACCAGCATCGCCGCCGTTGCAGCGGAGCCCGACGTCAAGGCGCGGTTCGCCGCGCTCGGTTTCGAGGCAATCGGCTCGACGTCCGGTTATTTCGCCAAATACATCCAGAGTGAGATGGCGAGGTACGGCAAAATCATTCACGATGCGAACATAAAGGCCGAATAGCTCTTTCCGCCGGGCGATCAGGAGAGATGCCGTCATGAAAAGCGTTGCCGCAGTCGCCTTCGCCGCCGTCATCGGACTTGCCGACGTCGCCGCCGCGCAGCAACCGGCTTCCGCGCCGACAACGCCCGCGCCGCCACCGCGTGATTTCTCCAAGACTGTGATCAAGACCACCGATCTCGGCGGCAACACCTATATGTTGGAAGGCGAAGGCGGCAACATCACCGTTGCAGTCGGCAGCGACGGCATCTTCATGGTGGATTCGCAGTTCGCGCCGCTGCACGACAGGATCAAAGCGGCCGTCGCCAACATCTCGAAGCTGCCGATCAAATTCCTGGTCAACACCCACTTCCACGGCGATCACACCGGCGGCAACGCGTTGTTTCACAAGGACGGCGCGGTCATCGTCGCGCACCTCAACGTGCGCAAGCGTCTTGCCGCCGGCACGACCAACGGCCTGACCGGCATCAAGACGCCGCCCGCCGAGCCGGACGCACTGCCGACCAAGACCTACACCAAGCAGATCGCGATTCCGTTCAAGGGTCGCCACCCGATCTTCCTCGGCCATCCGGAGAACGCGCACACCGACGGCGACACTTACGTGCAGTTCACCGACGCCAACGTGCTGGCCGCCGGCGATGTCTTCAACAACGGGCACTATCCCAACATCGATTTCGCCAACGGCGGCAACATCAACGGCATGATCGCCGGCGTCGAGACCTATCTGCGCCTCACCGACGACAAGACCAAGATCGTGCCGGGCCATGGGCCGCTCACCAGCAAGGCGGATCTCAAGACCTATCTGACCATGCTGACCACGGCGCGCGACCGCATGGCGGCGCTGGTCAAAGCGGGCAAGAGCGAGGCTGACGTGGTGGCAGCGAAACCGTTCGCGGACCTCGACAAGACATGGGCGGCCAGCGACCAGGCGAGCACGAATTTCATCCGCGTCGTCTATCACTCGCTCGCCGCCAAGCCGCCCGGCAAGACCGTCGCACGGTAGCCGGTCGAGGGTGGACGCGAAATTCCGGTCGCCGCGGACTATGCTGGCCGCAACGAGCCGCGCGTGGTGTTCTGGCAAGCAACTTGACCGCGGCTACAGCTTGGTCACCCGCACATGCAGCAGCGCAGCGCGGCCGCCGCGGACTTCCTTGAGACAGCGCGCGATGGCGGCCGGCACGTCGGCAGGGTCGGAGACTTCTTCGCCGTAGGCGCCAAACGCCTCGCCGACCTTGGTGAACTGGACCTTGGGCGCGAGGTTCGACTCGAACTCGTTGCCCTGCTTGGCCTCGCCCTCCGGAAAGACCCGCAGCGTCGACTGCTTCACCGCATTCCAGCCGGTATTGTCCATGACCACGGAGAAGATCGGGAGCTTGTACTGCTGGGCGACGGCGAACACCGAGCTCGGATTGCCGAAGTAAAAGCCGCCATCGCCGGAAATCTGCACCATCATGCGGTCGGGCGCCGCGAGCTTGGCGCCGAGCGCAACGCCGCCGGACCAGCCAAGTCCGCCGCCGCCCGAGCGCATGGTGGTGTTGGGCCGCTTGCGCGGGATTTGCAAGAGCACCGCGCCCGCGTTGGTGACACCTTCGTTGAAGATGATGGCATCGTCGTCGAGCACCTTGCCGAGCTCCGCCATCAGATAGTGCGGATTGATGGCGCCCGGCTTGCCTTTGTCGGAGGCCAGCTTTTGCGCCCGCGCGATACGCTCGTCGCGCAGCGCCTTGATGCGGGTAAGGCGTTCGGCCCCAGCCGCCTTGAAGCGTGGCGTCGCTTTCGCCTTCAGCGCGTCCAGCACCTGCTCGAGGATGCGGCCCGAGTCCCCCTGCATGCGCAAATTGCCGGGGAACGTCCACATCGGCGAGCCGGGCTTCAGCGTATCGATGTCGATGTGGGCCCAGAACGCCTTGGCGTTGGTCTTCACGTCGCTCGGAAACCACGGCACGTCGACGTCGACCAGAATGCCGACGTCGGCATTCGGCGCCGCCTTGTCGGGCGAAAAGCCGACGAAGCAGGGGCTGTCGTGGGAGATATTGTTGGTCATATTGGCTTCGTAGACGGCGATGCCGGCGAATTGGGCAAGCGCATCTATCGCCTTTGAAGCGTGATCGTGGCGTCCGGCATAGCCGGTGATCAGGATCGGATTCTCTGCCGTCAGCAGCTTGTTGGCCAGCGCTTCGACGAGCTTCGGGTCGCCGCCCCCGCCGCCGGTTGTGGCAAACCGATCCTCCGCATAACTGCGGATTTCATCGCTGGCCCAGCGCTGGGTCAGCGTCTCGCGCTGCATCATCAGATAGACCGGGCCGCGCGGCTCGCTCTGCATGATCGAATGGGCCCGCCGCAGCGCCTCCTTGACCACGACGCCCGACGGCAGCGTCCACTCCCATTTCAGATACGGCCGCACCAGGCTCGCCTGGTCGAACGGCTCCTGGATGAAATGCACGTAGGTGTCGCGCGAGCCGACCAGCTCGTCGTTCACCGTGTAGGGCGCCTTGCCGGCCATCAGCAGCACCGGCAGGCGGCTGCGGTAGAGGTTGTGCATGGCATTGGCGGTGTTCGCGGTGCCGACGTCGACATGCACGAGCACGCCTTGGCCGCGGCCGGTGACGAAGGCGTAGCCGGCCGCCATGTGGGCCGCGGTGTTCTCGTGCGGGCAGCGGATGACGCCCGGCATGGCTTCGCCGCGCTGCTTGCGATGCGCCATTTCGTTGATGATCGGGGCATGATCGGTGCCGAAATTGCAGAACAGATAATCGATGCCGATCTCGGTCAGGCCTTCGAGAAAATAGTATGCGGTCGTGTAGTCAGGAACATTGGTACGGCGCGCGGCAGTCGAAGACATGGATACGCTCTTTGCTTGAGGGTTTGTCGGAATGCAGTGGACGTCAGGCCACTTTACGCTCGACGGCAAGACCGTCGAGATGGGCCAGCACGTCTTCGACATGCATTACGTCGGCGTATTTGTGGTGCAGGTCGAACAGATTGACCTTGTGGCTGATCATCGAGCGATCGTAGGTGCATTCCTCGACCACCACGTTGTGGAAGCCATAGGAGAACGCGTCGACCGTCGAGGCGCGCACGCAACCCGAGGTGCTCTCGCCGCAGACGATCAGCGTGTTGACGCGCAGTTGCTGCAGGTGAGCGATCAGCGGCGTGCCGAAGAAGCCGGAGGCGCGCTCCTTGTAGATCACGAGTTCGCCTGGCTCGGGCGCAAGCTCTGCCTTGATGTCGTAAATGTCGTCGCGCTGCCGTCCCATATTGCGTTTGGTCGACTGGACGCCTCGGGTATCGACGTGCCGCGTGGTGTAGATCACCGGGACCTGGGCACGCCGGGCCGCGGCAAACAGTTTTTGTGTAAGGGGCATTGCCCTCCAGGCGTTCTCGCCGCACGAACCGGAAAACTCACGATCGACCTCGCGCACTGGCTTGTTCCCGCCCTGATAGGCCTTGTTGTAGAGGTCGATGGCGAGCACCGCGGGATTGTCGCCCACATAGGTTTTGCGCCGATAGGCCTGATAAATCTCGACAGTGTCGGCGTCGATGACGTCTTTCCAGCAATGGTCCTCGAAATCCCGCGCCATGATCAGTTCCCGTGCCTGCTGCGGTTCCTTATAGCATCCCTTTTTGGCGGCGTCCGCGCTCGTCCTCCGCGCTCGTCGATGGTTCTCGACGCGTGCGACGCAGCAGCGCCTGCGTCGCCATGCCGTATCTCAATGGAACCGCAGTGGTGCGAAAAGAAAAGGCAGAAAAAGAAACGCGGCTTGCGCGATTTAAGTTAACGCGTCCCCGAAGTCTTGCCATAATGACGCTTCAGGGATGCGGGTTGAACGGGGAGAGGGTGACCCATGAAGTGGCAGGCAGCCTTGGCCGGCGCGCTGGCGTCGGCTGTCGTTGGTTTTGTTGCGGCCTCGATCGCGGCGCCGTCGGTGGCTTCGGCGGAGATCCGTATCGTCGGCGATCCAGGCGGCGAAGTCTCGTCCTATGTGCGCAAGTTCGAAGCGGTGCGCGAGTCCGGTGAACGTGTCGTCATCGATGGCCCGTGCCTGTCGGCCTGCACGCTTTTGCTCGGCATTGTGCCAAGGGACCACATTTGCGTGACCCGACAAGCTGTGCTCGGATTCCATGCCGCCTCTTATTACGACGACGCATCGCGCTCGCTGGTGCCGACCCGCGAAGGCAGCCGTCTGGTCATGCGGCTTTATCCGGCCGAAATTCGCGGCTGGATCGACCGGCACGGTGGCCTGACGCCACGGCTGATCGAATTGCGCGGTCGCGAGCTCTCGGCGATGTATCGCATCTGCCAGTGAGGCGCTGAAGGCAGTCGTGGCGGCTGCGCGGGTCAAACGCGACGTTGACGCCCGTTGTGGCGACGGTAGTTCCGGCATATGTACGCCGGGTGTTGGAACCTGCCGATGCCGGAAACCACCGCGCCGCATTCTGCCGCTTCACGCTCCATGACGTGGCCGTTCGTGCTGGCTGCGGTGCTGGGCACGGCGGCGCTGCTTGCCACCATCGCGCTGTGGGCCCGTTACGGAACGGCGGTGTTTTTCGAGACTATTCGCGCCGGCTTTGCCGCGTGCTTCGGCTGAGCGGAGAGTTGCGGTGAACGACAAGACCTCGCGCATCATGCTGGTGCTGGCCGCCTTCCTCAGCGGCTTGGTGCTGTTCTTCGGCGTTATCTTGTTCATCACTGGGCGTGCGCCGTCGCCGATCGGTCAGGCCGTTGCGGGCGTCGGCGGTCCGTTTCGGCTGGAGGATCAGAACGGCAAGCCGGTGACCGACCAGGACATGAAGGGAAAGCCCTTCCTGGTGTTCTTCGGCTTCACCCACTGCCCGGATGTCTGCCCCACCACGCTGTTCGATATCTCGCAGGTGTTACACAAGCTCGGCCCCGAGGCCGATCGCACTGGAGCATTGTTCATCACCGTCGATCCGGAGCGCGACACTCCGGCCGTAATGAAGGACTATCTGGCCAGTTTCGATCCGCATTTGCGCGGGCTGACTGGCGATCGCGCCGAGGTCGACGCGGCGATCCGCGCATACCGGGTTTATGCCAAGAAGGTGCCGTTGCCTGACGGCGACTACACCATGGACCATACGGCG
>JASHQO010000421.1 GCA_030039105.1 Xanthobacteraceae bacterium | reverse complement strand
CAGGTGGCCGACATGAGTGAAATCGACGTCGGCGGCCGGCACCTCAAAGTCGAGATAATCCTTGTGGCAAAACACCTCGCTCTCGCCGGTGTCGGCGAGGATGATGAATTCGTGGGACAGGTTGCCGCCGATCGGGCCGCTTTCCGCCACCATCGGGATCGAGCGCAGCCCCATACGGGCGAAAGTGCGCAGGTAGGCGACGAACATGCGGTTATAGGCGTGCCTGGCGCCGGCAAAATCGAGGTCGAAGGAATATGCGTCCTTCATCAAGAACTCGCGCCCGCGCATCAGGCCGAAGCGCGGCCGTACCTCGTCGCGGAACTTCCACTGGATGTGATAGAGGTTGAGCGGCAAATCCTTGTAGGAGCGCACATACGAGCGAAAGATTGCGGTGATCATTTCCTCGTTGGTCGGGCCGTAGAGCATGTCGCGCTCGTGGCGGTCCTCGATGCGCAGCATCTCCCTGCCGTAGGCCTCGTAACGGCCGCTCTCGCGCCACAGTTCGGCCGATTGGATGGTCGGCATCAGAAGCTCGATGGCGCCGGAGCGGTCCTGCTCCTCGCGCACGATCTCGCAGACCTTTTTCAGCACCCGCAGCCCTAGCGGCAGGAAGGCGTAGATGCCGGCCGCTTCCTGGCGGATCATGCCGGCGCGCAGCATCAGGCGATGGGAGGCGATCTCCGCTTCCTTCGGGACCTCGCGCAGAATGGGCAGGAAAAAGCGGGACAGGCGCATGGAATCTCGTTCGTAATGGCTGACGGACGGGTAGCGCGGCAGTGAAACCGGAACGGCAACGCAATTACAAGGGGCGGCAAATGCCCAGCAGCAGCGGTCCTCATGGAACCGGAGCGGTATTTTTTTTTGGGGCACAGCCGCAACCTCGTGACAAGGGTTCGAAGATCGACTACGAATACCGCTGCGTTCTCGACAAAATCGGGACCGCGGTCCAAGTCTTGGGAGGATAACCCGGGCGCGTAAGCGGCTTCACTGTTACGGTGCAGGCGTAAAATCACATAAAGTACGCGGAACTTCAGGGTTCAGATGAGGATTTTTGAGCAGGGCATTTGCCCTGCTTTTTCTTTTGGCCTTGAGAGAGCTTCGGGTCCGCAAATTTGCGCGAAAATCCGTCTATGCGTCTTAGGATCACGATTTAAGTTATTGATTCAACAATATAGTTTACTTATAACTTTGCCCTATGAGGGCCGATAAGCCATCTAACGTCACTAAGCGGTCGACGTAGATCACATAGCAAGCGGCAAACACCACTAGCGAGACGACGGTGGTCCACAGCAGCACACGGCCGAGCTTGGGCAGCGCCGGAGCGCCCGGGTCGGTGCCGGGGGCGACAATGCCCTCCTCGTGTTGGCTGCGGACGCCCCACGGTAGCACGGCGAACAGTACGATCCACCAGATCAGGAAGAAGACCGCTATGCCGGTGGTGACGGGCATCCGTTACGCCTGCTCCAGTTCGACCAGCGTACCGAAAAAATCCTTCGGGTGCAGAAACAGCACCGGCTTGCCGTGGGCCCCGATCTTCGGCTCGCCATCGCCGAGCACGCGGGCGCCGGCAGCTTTCAGCGCATCGCGGGCAGCGCGGATATCGTCGACCTCGTAACAGAGATGATGCATGCCACCGCCGGGGCTCTTTTCCAGGAATTTCGCGATCGGCGAGTTTTCGCCGAGCGGCTCCAACAGTTCGATCTTGGTGTTCGGCAGTGTGATGAACACTGTGGTCACACCATGGTCCGGCTGCGGCACCGCGGCCGAAACCTCGGCGCCCAAAGTGTCGCGGTACACGGCCGCCGCTTTGCCGAGATCGCGCACCGCGATCGCCACGTGATTGAGCCTGCCGATCATGTGATTGTCTCTCCTGCTGTCCCCGGCAGTGAGTGTTGGCGCCCTTAGCGGCCGAACTTTGCTTTCAACTGGTCGCGCACTGGGCCGAGGATGCTGGTTTTCTCCTTCTCGGCCCCGGCCAGTATGTCCTGGACGATATCCTTGGGCGAGCGGCCGCCCCAGCCGGCATCGCGGAAATAGATGTTGGCGGCATTGCCGACCACGTAGGTGCTCCAGGCTGCAGCCAGGCCCTGCGGCACCGCGGTAATGACGGTGCTGGTGCCGAAGGTCACGGTGCGCAGCAAATCGGCGGCAACATGCAAGCCGTACTCGGCCGCCGCTGTCAGGCCCCAAGCGCGCAGGATCTCCAGCACCATGTTTTGCGCGTTCTTCAGCGTGAAGTCGGTGCCGTAGATGGCGCCGATCCGCTGTACCAGCACCGCGTCGGTCGCCATGCCGCCGAGAATATCGAACACCGGAACCGGCGTGATGCCGACCACCAGCGCCTTGCCGACCATGAAGTAGTTGATCAGCCGCTTCACCTCCTTGCCGCGCACGTGCTGCTTGAGTTCCTTGATGCGGTCGCTGACGTCGGAGGCAAACAGGCTGGCATTGAGTGCGATGATCGCCTTGTCCTCGCGGTCGAGGACCTCGAGCATGCGCGCCTCGAGCGCCTCGATTTTGGGTTTCGGCTGGAAGGCGACGACTTCGATGCTGCCGTCGGCCTTATGGATCTCGCGCTCGGCTTCCTTCGGCGCCGCGGCGGCGAACACGATATCGGCGGCGCCGAGCCGGTTGCCGACCTTGCGCAGGATCGACTCCGAGATTTCCTTGATCTGGGCCGCCCCGAACAGGTCAGCCTTGTTGATTACCAGGATCACCGGCTTGTGCAGGTCGCTGAGCTGCCGGAAGGCATCGAGCTCGACCCGGTTGAGGTCGCCGTCGGCGACGAACAGCACGAGGTCGGTATAGCGCACCGTCTCCTCGGCAAGCTTGCCGCGCAGTTCCCCGGCCGCTTCGTTGATGCCTGGCGTGTCGACCAGGACCAGCTTGGTATTCTTGAAGCCGGTCTTTGCCACCTTGTCGGTCGAGCCGTGCTCGGCGGACACCGCGAAAATCTTCTCGCCGGCAAGCGCATTGAGCAGCGCGCTCTTGCCGGAGCCGACCTCGCCGAAGGCTGCGATCTCGAGGCGGCCGTTTTCGAGTTTCGCGGTGAACTCCTCGATGTCGTGCATTTCCCGTTCGATCGCGGCGCGCTCCTGCGGGCGCAACCGCGCATCGCCCGACAACGTGCGCAACGCTTCGACCGTATCGGGCAGGATGGATTGGTCGTTCATAGCAGCTTGCGCTCCTTAAGCCGGCTCGAAGCGCAACCCACGCCCGGCCGCCGGCGGGACGACGCGGCCGAGCAGATTGGTCAAGGCGCGCAGATCGGGCGACGACCGGCGCAGTTCAACGCGCACCGTGCCGCGGGCGTCTTCAATCTGGCGTTCGACCGGACTTGGCGCCACTGCGACCGAGACCACGTCGCCCGGCGCAAAACCCTTCGGCATCTTGTTGCGGATCGACACCAGGATGGCGTCGCGATCCGAGGCATTGAACTGATCCGACTTGTTGAGCACGACATAGAGCGGCTTGCCGGTCTTCATCAGCCGCGCGATTGCGGCAACTTCCGGCGCGCGCAAATCCTGATCGACCACGAACAGGATGCCATCGGTTGCCGCCGCAGCGGCGACGATACCGGCAAGGTGGCGCTCGTCGCCGTCAATCGGCCCAGCATCGACCAGGCGCACGGTATCGCTGCCCGCGGCGGCGCTCGTTGCCTGAGCGAGGCGCGCGATCAGGGCGGTCTTGCCGGCGAAGCCCGGCCCGGTGACCGCGAGCGACGCCCGCGGCGGCGATATCTCTTGCTGCTGCGGCTCGACCGCATTGGCCGACGGCAGCGGTCTTGACTTTGCTGCGGCCGCGGCACGGCTGCCGCGTTGCCACTGCCGCGATATCTGCTCGGCGCGTTTGGCGACGACCGCATCCGGCAGCGGCGTTTCGGGTACCGGGGTGTGCGGCACGCGCTTTTGGGGCGGTGCCGAGAGCCGGCGCAACCGCAGCCACGCGACAATACCGACGCCGATGAAGAAACACAGCAGCACGACGCCGTAGGTTGCAGCGATGTAAGTATTTTTGAGCTGGTCGAAGGTGAGCGCGATATTCGAGGCCAGCCAGACACCGAAGAACAGCACGGCGGCCGCGATGGCGGCGACGAGGATGCGGAGCAGCACCTCGGGTTTGCCGGCCAACAGCAATAAAGGCGCCAACCATCGAAACATGGGGAAAAGGTTAAATCCCTGATTTCAGTACAAATATGGACGTCGGCGCAGATAAGCAACGCGGCCCACCGGCGCTAGACCTCAAGAACGTGCACGTGGCACATCGGCTTCTTGTTCCAGCGCTCGGCAATGGCCGCTCGCACGCCGCGCCGCGCCGCCTCCGCCACGATGTCGGGGTCGCGCCGCCGCGGCTTTGGCAGCGACTCGAAGGCCTCCTCGACCGCGTCGCGGACGATCTCCATCATCGAAGCGCCGCCGGCGTCGGTCTCGGGAATGCCGATCAACTCGATTTCCGGATCGGCGACCAGGACACCCTTCTCGCTCAACGCCAATGCCACCGTGACGATGCCGGCAAAGCTCAGACGGCGTCGCGCCGACACGGTCTTGGATGCGGCGTTGACGAGCAGCGCGCCGTCCTTGTAGAGCCGGCCGGATGGAAGCTCGTCGATAATCTGCGCGCCATCGCCGCCGAGCCGCACCAGATCGCCATTGCGGCAGGTGAGCACATGCGGCACCCCGGCGCCACGCGCCAACTCCGCGTGCTCGGCCAAATGCAGTGGCTCGCCGTGGGCCGGAATTAGGATCTTCGGCCGCACCCAGGCGATCATATCCAGCAGTTCGGCGCGGCGCGGATGGCCCGACACGTGCACGAGGTGAGTCCGGTCGGTGATGACATCGATTCCTTGCGAAACAAGACCATTGATCACCCGTCCTACGGCCTTTTCGTTGCCGGGAATGGCGCGGGAGGAAAAGATCACGCGGTCGCCCTTCCCTAACGTGACCTCCGGATGCTCGTCCTCGGCGATGCGCGCCAGCGCCGCGCGCGGCTCGCCTTGGCTGCCGGTGCAAAGCGCCAACACCTTGTCGGGCGGCAAATAACCGTAGCTTTCGACGCTGCGAAAATCCTGCACGCCATCGAGATAGCCGGTCTCGCGTGCCACCTGGGTGACGCGCTCCATGGCGCGACCGACGATCACCACTTCGCGGTCGGCAGCGCGGGCGGCATCGGCAACGGCGCGGATGCGCCCGACATGGGAGGCGAAAGTCGTGACGGCGACACGGGCCGGCGCGCTGCGGATCAAGTCGGCGAGCGTGCGCGCCACGTCGGCTTCCGAGGGCGAGCGGCCCTCGCGCACCGCATTAGTGGAATCGCCGACGAGCGCCAGTACGCCCTCGTCGCCCAGCGCGGTCAATCGCGCCTGGTCGGTCGGCGCTCCGATCAGCGGCGTCGGGTCGATCTTCCAGTCGCCGGTATGCAGCACGATGCCGGCCGGGGTGCGGATGGCGAGCGCGTTGGATTCCGGAATCGAATGGGCAACGTTGATGAAGTCGATGGTGAACGGCCCGAGCGTCAGCCGTCCACCCACCGGCACCACCTTAACCGGCACCGGCGGCGCGCCGGGCTCGGACAGGCGCTTGGCCTCAAACAGGGCGGCCGTGAACGGCGTCGCATAGAGCGGCACTTTGAGCCGCGGCCATAGGTCGATCAGCGCGCCGAGGTGGTCCTCGTGGCCATGGGTCAACACCAAGCCGACGATGTTCTTGCGCTCCTCGACCAGGAAGCGGATGTCCGGCAGGATAAGATCGACGCCGGGCAACTGCTCTTCCGATGCAAACGACACGCCGCAATCGACGATCAGCCACTGCCGGCGGCGTTCGTCGCCAAAACCGTAGATCGAGAGGTTCATCCCGATCTCGCCGACGCCGCCGAGCGGCGCAAAAACAAGCTCGTTCTGCGCCATCAGGCTGCGCCCCGGGGAATTGCAGCGACGGGAAAGACGTCGCCCGCGGTAATCGTCTGTAATGTGTCGTCGGCCAAGCGTAGCAGCAGCCGGCCGTGGTCATCGAGGGCTTCAAAACGACCGGAGAATTTGCGGTCCGGCAACCGCACCTGCATGACGTCGCCGAGGCCGGTCGCGCGGTCGAGCCAAGCCGAACGAACCGATGCAAAGCCCACGCCGCGGCCCCATTGGACGAGCCGGCGCGCCATGGCGACGGCCAATGCCCTGAACAGCCCGTCCGCAATGACCGTTACGCCGGCGGAGGCGAGATCGGTCGCCGAATAGGCCGTCCGCACCGGATGATGCATGCAGTTCACACCAATGCCGATCGCGACCGCAAGCCGGGAGTCGACCATCTCGCTCTCGATCAGGGTGCCGGCGAGCTTTTGCGTAGCGCACAGAACGTCGTTCGGCCATTTCAGCGCCAGCTTTTCGCGCAAGGTTGGTGCGCAATCGACTATGGCGTCATGAACGGCGAGCCCGGCAACGAACGACAGTTGCGCGGCGGCTTCGGGCGGCGCCGGGTCGCACAGCAAGAGCGTGCCGTAGAAATTTCCGGGCGGCGAAACCCATGCTCTGCCGCGCCGGCCGCGGCCTGCGGTCTGCTGCCGCGCCGTGATCCACAACGGGCCCTGTTCGCCGCGACGCGCGAGCTCCAAGGCCTCGGTGTTGGTCGACGGCAGCGTATCGTGGGCCGAAAGACGGAAGCCCGCCGCAGCCGCCGCGGGGTCAAGCTGCATCAGAACAGCGAACGGGCCGCAGCGCTCGCCGCGCCGATCAGCGGCCCCGGATAGAAGACGAACAGGATATTGAACAGGCCGCACACCGCGAGCACCACTTTCAATTCGATCGGCATGGTATTGAAGCCCGCCGCAACTTCGTCGAAATACATGATCTTGACGATGGCGAGATAATAATAGGCGCCGACCACGCTCACCACCACGCCGATCACCGCGAGCAGATAGAGTCCGGCCTTGATGGCGGCAAGGAACACATAGAATTTCGCAAAGAAGCCGGCGAGCGGCGGCACTCCCGCCATGGAGAACAGCAGCATCGCGAGGAAGAACGCCGCGGTCGGGTTGGTGCGGGCAAGGCCGGCAAGCTGGTCGATCGATTCTACCATTCCGGTCGGGCGGCGCATC
>JASHQO010000420.1 GCA_030039105.1 Xanthobacteraceae bacterium | reverse complement strand
CGCTCGACTACGTGCGCGCCATCCGCAAGACGCCGATCGTGGTCAACGATTCGCGCGGCTTCTACACTTCGCGCGTGGTCGGCACCTATCTACGCGAGGGTCATTTGATGCTGGCCGACGGCATCTCGCCGGCGATGATCGAGAACGTCGGACGCATGGCCGGCATGCCGGTCGGGCCGCTGGCGCTCAACGACGAGGTCGCAGTCGATCTCGCCTGGAAGATCCTCAAGGCCACCGAGGCCGATCTCGGGCCGCAAGCAATCGATCCGCGGCAGAAGGCGCTGCTCGAAGAGATGGTGGATAAGCGCGGCCGCTACGGCCGTAAGAACGGCAAGGGCTTTTATGACTATCCGCAGAACGCTCCAAAGCGGCTGTGGCGCGGGCTCGCCGATCTGCAGCCGGTCAAGCTCGATCCCGACACGCTCGACGTCGTCGAGCTCAAAGCCCGGCTCCTCGTTATGCAGGCGCTAGAGACCGCGCGCTGCATCGAGGAGGGCGTCGTCACCGACATGCGTGAAGCCGATGTCGGCTCGATCCTCGGCTTCGGCTTTGCGCCGTTCACCGGCGGCACTATCTCCTACATCGACGGCATGGGCACGAAGGCGTTCGTCGCGCTGTGCAACCAGTTGGCGAAGGACCATGGCGATCGCTTCAAGCCCTGCAAGCTGCTTGTCGACATGGCGAAAAAGGACGACACCTTCTATCGCCGTTTCCCGCCGCAAAAGCATTCGGCTGCCGCATGAACTGCCTGCAAGCCGCATTGCGCTTTGCCGCCGGCCGTGTGTAAGGTCGCGACCTTTTTTGCCCGGGACCTTGCATGGCGCGTGACCAAATCGACCTGACGCCGATCGAGGGGCGCGACGATCTGGTCGATTGGATCGCGCAAGGCGTCAAACCCAAATCGCGATTCCGCATCGGCACCGAGCATGAGAAATTCGCCTTCACGCTCGAAGGCCACCGCCCGGTACCCTACGAAGGCCGCCGCGGCATCCGCGCGCTGCTCGAAGGCATGCAGCATTTGCTCGGCTGGGAACCGATCGTGGAGGGGCCGCACATCATCGGCCTGTTCGACGTCACCGGCGGCGGCGCCATCTCGCTCGAGCCTGGCGGTCAGTTCGAACTCTCGGGAGCGCAACTCGAGACCGTGCATCAGACCTCCAGCGAGCTGATGGCGCATCTGGCGCAAGTGCGCGAGGTGGCGTCGCCGCTGCACATCGGTTTTCTCGGCATCGGCATGACGCCGGACTGGACGCGCGCCGAGATGCCGCGCATGCCGAAAGGCCGTTACAAGATCATGACCGCCTACATGCCGAAGGTCGGCACGCTCGGCCTCGACATGATGTACCGCACCTGCACGGTGCAGACCAATCTCGACTTCTCGTCGGAAGCCGACATGGTCAAGAAGCTGCGCGTGTCGCTGGCCCTGCAGCCGGTGGCAACGGTGCTGTTCGCCAACTCGCCGTTTACCGAAGGCAAGCCTAATGGCTTTCTGTCGTTCCGCTCGGAAATCTGGCGCGACACCGACAACGCCCGTTCCGGCATCCTGGCATGGGCGTTCGAGCCGGGTATGGGATTTGAGCGGTGGGTAGACTACGCGCTCGATGTGCCGATGTATTTCATCAAGCGCGGCGACGACTATATCGATGCCTCCGGGCAGTCGTTTCGCGATCTGCTCGCCGGCAAGCTGCCTGCTCTGCCGGGCGTGCGCGCCACAACGTCGGATTGGGCGAACCACGTCAGCACGGTTTTTCCGGAAGTGCGGCTGAAGCGTTATCTGGAAATGCGCGGCGCGGATTCCGGGCCGCTGCCGAATCTTCTGGCGCTGCCGGCCTTCTGGGTCGGCATTCTTTACGACGATATCTGCCTCGATGCGGCATGGGACCTAGCCAAGGACTGGACGGCGCAGGAGCGACAAAAACTGCGCGACGACGTACCGAAGCAGGGGCTGGCGGCAAAGATCCGCGGCCGCACCGTGTTTGAGCTTGCCACCGAAATGCTCAAGCTCGCCCGCGTCGGGCTGACGCGCCGCAAGCATCTCGACGCCAGCGGCCGCGACGAGAACCGCTATCTCGACGTGCTCGAGGATCGTCTCGAGCGCGGCACAACGCCGGCGCAGGAGCTGTTGCAGAAATTCCACGGGCCGTGGGGCGGCTCCGTCGATCCAATTTACACCGACGAAGCGTACTAAAGGTTCCGTGCTGCCGGGCGGTTGATCCAATTTTTACGACTTCTTGTCAGGCTGTCGGGTTACAGGCACCGGACGCCATGACCAAGACACTCACCACGGCAGCGCAGCGCAAGAACGCCGAACAGCAACTGTTCAGCGCCCGTCGCGCTCTGGCGCATCTGGTGCAGTTGTATGAGAGCGGGCAGTGGAAGAGCCTCTATAAGGAGGACACTTTTGCCACCGCGGTTCGCCAGGCGCGACAGCTCGTCGATCACTGGACCGACGTCCTCGCTAAGTCCGAAGGCGCCTGACAGCGCGCCGCCCAGCCGTTAAGCTTTCATTAACGCTTTGAATCGCGTCCGCGCTCGCGTGACGTTGCCAACGCCTCTGTTCGGGCCTGGATCCACCATGGCGTCGCCGGTCAATGCTGCCCTCTGCGCGCTGCTGGCCACCGCCTTCTGGAGCCTGGTCGGTTATGCGCTGTGTCGCCGTCTGGCGCCGCAGGCGCTTGCCGCCGGCGCGGCTCCGGTCATCGGCTGGGCGGTGCACAGCGCCGCGACCTTGCCGCTGTTCACGCTGATCGGATTTTCGCCGCTCGCCGTCGTTGCCGTCGCCGCGCTGTGCGTGATTGCAAGCGTTGCGAGCTTGCGGCAGCCGGTGAATACAGGTGGTAAGCCTGAACCACAAATTCCGGTATCGGCCTACGTGACCGCCGCGGCGCTCGCGCTGCTGCCGACGGTGGCGCTGCTGCCGAAATTCTCCGCGCAAGGCGTCCATCTCGCCGATCCGATCTTCGACCATTCCAAGATCGCCATGATCGACGCGATGGCACGGCAGGGCTTGCCGCCGGTCAATCCGGTGTTCGCTGCCGTGCCCGACCACCTGCCGTATTACTATCTTTGGCACTACAGCGCGGCTGAACTGGCACTGCCGCTGCATGTGAGCGGTTGGGAAGCCGACATCGCCCTGACCTGGTTCACGGCGTTCGCGTCGCTGTGCCTGCTGATGGGCGTCGCGATTTGGCTCGGCAAGCGTTCCTCGGCGGCGATCTGGGTGATCGCACTTGCCGCCGCGGCGTCGCTGCGCCAAGTGCTCGCCTTGATCGTCGGTACCTATTCGCTAGAACCGTTGCTGGCGCCGCCCACCGGCTTTGCCGGCTGGCTGTTCCAGGCCGCGTGGGTGCCGCAGCATCTGATGTCGGCGTCGTGCGTGGTGGCGGCGATGCTGCTGATGGCGCTCTACGCCGAGCGCCGGCGTGTGGCCGTGTTGGTGACCCTGGTGCTGGTGGTGACCGCCGGTTTTCAAAGCTCGACCTATGTGGGTGGCATTACTTTCGCGATCGCGGCCCTTGCGGCGACACCCGTGCTGCTCTTCGGTATGGAGCCGGCACGGCGAATCCGTTTCTTGATCGGCTTGATGGTCGCCGCCGTGCTGGTGGCCGGCCTTGCCATGCCGTTCCTGCGCGATCAGTTCGGCACCGTTGCCGTCCATGGCGGCGGTAGTCCCATCGTAATTCGCCCGTTCGCCGTGCTCGGCAGCCTGTTTCCCGACCGGCTGCGGCATGGTTTCGACCTGCCAGCCTATTGGCTTGTCCTGCTGCCGATCGAATTGCCGGCGGTCTATGTTGCCGGCGCTCTTTCGCTCGCCGTCATGCTGCGCAGCGTTGCCTATCGGCCGGAAAAGTTCGCGGTCGCGGTATTGGCATGCTTGGCTGGCGCTGGCCTCGTCGCCTCCTGGCTGCTGGTCAGCACGCTCGGTGACAACAATGATCTCGGCCTGCGCGCGGTGCTGCCGGCGACAGCGGTGCTGATCGCTGCTGCGGCCGTGGGTGTAACGCTCCTGCCGCGGCGCCGCCTGATCGTCGCTACCGCGGTCGGCGGGCTGCTGTTGAGCCTGCCGGACACCGCACAGATGCTGCGCTCCAACATTCTCGGCACGCCGGCGCGCGACAGCGATGTCTTTGCGCAAGCACCGGAACTGTGGGCTGCAGTCCGCCGCGTTACGCCGTCGACCGCCCGCATCGCCAACGACCCGCTCTATCTGCGGGATCTGACGCCGTGGCCGGCCAATATCTCGTGGGCGCTATTGGCTGATCGCAGCTCCTGCTTTGCCGGGCGCGAACTGGTACTGGCATTGGCGCCGCTGTCGGCAAGCGAGCGCGAGGCGATCAATGCGCAGTTCGTCCGCGTCTTTGCCGGCGAAGGCACACCGCAGGATATCGACGACATCGCGAACAGATACCGCTGCGACGTCGTCGTGGTGGTGCCGCAGGATAAGGCCTGGGACAACGGTCCGTTTGCTTCAAGCCACGATTATCGCCTGGCAGATGACCGCGCCGGCCGCTGGAAGATTTACGTCCGGCGCTAAATCCCCGCAAACCAGTTGAAGCCCTGCTTGCTCCAGAACGTCTCGCGGAAATCGTTGCTGACTTCGATCGCTTTGACCCACTTGGCGTTCTTATAGCCGAGCTTAGTCGAGGTGCGTAGCCGCATCGGAAAGCCGAATGGGTCGGCGAGCGGCTCGCCGGCATATTTGGTGGCGAGGATGGTCTGTGGGTGCAGCGCCGTCGCCATGTCGATGCTCTCAGTGTAGTCGTCGTTGCAGATGAAATAGACGTACCTCGCCGTCAAGTCGGCGCCGACCCGCTGCAGGAAATCGCGCAGGTTCGGGCCGGACCATTGGCCGATATAGTCCCAGCCCTCGACGCAGATGTGCTTGATGATGATTTCCTGTTCGGGCAGTGCATAGATATGCTGCAAAGTCCACGATTGTTTGTTGGCGACACGGCCGGTGAGCTCGAGGCTCCAGGTCGCGCCGTCGACCGGCTTGACGTCTTCGATGTCGTAATAGGCGTTGAAGCGCGGCGGCTTGACGACCTGCGAAACATCGTAGGTCGGCGCCAGGTGATTGGGGCGGAACAGCGTCGCTTGCACGCGGTCGTTCCACGCCGAGACCGTGCGCAGCACCTTCTGCACCGTGTCCTCCTCGCTGACGTCGCAGCCAGTCAACAGTGATAGGGCGCCGAGGCTGATGGCGCTACGCAGCACGTTGCGGCGATCGATCTTCTGAATCGGGGCGCGGCGCTGCGTCAGCACGCTTTGGTCGATTGCTTTGCGCGGGCGGAAAATCGAAGGTATGCGCGTTCTGGTCGACATGTATGTCCCTGCGTCAGTGGGAAGGTTCGGCTTCCGGCGCTGCGACGGCGGCCCGCGCCACGCCGCGATCCACCGCCGGCCCGCCGTTGATCATGGCGATGAGGCTCCGTGGCACCAGCAGGGCGAGCGAGATGTGAACGAGCAGGAAGCCGACGATCGCCGCCATGCACAGAAAGTGCACGATCCGGATGGTCTGGAAGCTGCCGAACAATGCGGCGAGCTCGGAGAACTGCACCGGCTTCCACAGCGCCAGCCCTGAAATCACGATCAAAATGCCGATTGCCATGACGCCGAGATAGAGAATCTTCTGCACGGCGTTGTAGTGAGTAAGGTCGTCGTGGGCGAGGCGGAAGTGCAGGGCATCGTTGGCGGTGGCAAGAATCGCGCGCAGCGACACCGGAAGCAGCTTTCGCCGAAAGCGGCCGGTCGCGATGCCGTAGCTCAGATAGCAAAGCCCGTTGATGACGAAGATCCACATGCCGAAGAAATGCCACTGCAGGCCGTATTGCGCCCACTTGCCGATCACCACCGCGTCGGGGAAATGCAGCCAGCCGAGGATCACGTCGTCGTTGTAAATCTTCCAGCCGCTGCCGATCATGATGAAGATCGCGATGGCGTTGATCCAGTGCATGATGCGAAGCGGCAGCGGATGCAGGCGGCGCTCATGAGTTTTTGATTTGACGACAGGCATGGTGATCGGTCCACGATTGTCGAACGTGTAGAGAGTCACAAAGCAGTCGTGGCGACGAAGTAACGACGGTAGGCTTGCGGCGTTGGACCGATTCGCCCGACCGGTCGCGTGCGGGCCTGGACCCTACGGATGCTCAAATTGCTTCGCAAGTGACAATGCTTCACAAATTCGCGGGGCGTTTTTGATCGGAAGGATCGTGCGATGAAAATGCTGGTCCCGGCAATGATCCTGGTCGTTGGTGTGATTTTGCCGACGCTGGCGACGACGCCCGCTTTGAATGCGCCGATTGTGCTGGCTCAGGCCATGGTGCCGCCGACCGGCATGGAGGATGCCGAAAAGCCGATGCCGATGGTTGAGCGCTTCAACAAGCGTTTTCCACAGCCGGTTCGGGTTGGCTTTCTCGTCGGGCTCCCGGTGCTCGACGACGGCGCTTCGACGCTTGGTCATGTTCGCCAAGTCGTGCGTACGCCCGAGGGCAAGATCGTGCTCATCGTCTCCTATAGCCGATGGTTCGGCTGGTTCGGCCGCCCGGTCGCGGTGCCGATCGAGGCCGTCGGCATCGAAGGCCGGCAGATCGCGTCGCTCGACATGGCGCGCGGCGACTATGCCGCCGCGCCGACCTGGCAGGCCGGCAGCGCGACCGCGCTACCGGATGACGCGACCATCCGAATCGCGCTCGCCCGAAACTAGATCGATCACGACTTGGTGAAGCGGATAACTTTTTGGTGTTTGCCGACTTGTCCTTGGTGTGGCGGAAGTGATTGGCGCTTTGCCGGCGGCGGGTTGAATCTGTGCTGGTTGCATCGGTTTTCATTGGGGGCATCGCATGGATCATGCGAACCGATTGAATGGCAAATCTGTTTCGGTCAGCAGCGCTTCCCATCCGACGATAAGGACGAAAGCCTCGGGCTGCGGCATCGCGTTCATGGCCAAGGCGTCGACGCCGGGCCGTGCCAAGACCCGGCTCGTGCCACCGCTGACCTTCGACGAAGCAGCGGCGCTGAACACCGCCTTCCTGCAGGACGTCGCAGCGAATGTGCTGGCCGCCGCATGCGAAGCCGACATCGCCGGCTACGCCGCTTTTGGCCCTTCTGGATCGGATGATTTTTTCCAGCGCATCCTACCGCCGGCGATCGGCCTGATCGAAGCGTGGTTGCCGAATTTCGGCGACTGCTTGCTGCGCACCATCGAGCATATTCTCGCCGCCGGCCACGACTCTGCCGTTGTTCTCAACTCCGACAGCCCGACCCTGCCGACCGCGCTGTTGGTCGAGACCGCCGAAGTCTTGGCGCAGCCCGGCGACCGCGCCGTGCTCGGCCCCTCCAGTGACGGCGGCTATTATCTGCTCGGGCTCAAGACCGCGCCTCGGCACATGTTCGCGGATATCGCCTGGAGCACCGAGCGCGTCGCCGGACAGACCCTGGAACGGGCGCGCGAGATCGGCCTCGACGTGCATCGTCTGCCGGTCTGGTACGACGTTGACGATGTCGAAGGCTTGAGCCGGCTGCACGGCGAGATTGGCGGCAGCCTTGCGCGGCGTCCCGCTGCCGACAGGCTCGCGCCGCGTCATGCCGCTCACAGCGCAGCACTGATGAACAGCTTATGGCGTGATCGCGACTTTGTTCGCCGCACCGCCGGATTGTTCGAAGTCGAGCCGTTGCGCGCTTGAGCGGTGACGCTGCCTCAATTCACGAAACCAAAAATATCGGGATGAAGACAGTGTCGGTTGCGGCGACAAAACAGGCGGTTGATCCCAGGCGCTACTTCGAGAGCGTCGAGGCGGCAAGCGAAAGGCCTGAACACGAGCCGGTCTGCCTGTATCTGGAAACGACCAACCGCTGCAATCTTCTGTGCACCACCTGCCCGCGGACCTACGAGGAGCTCGAGCCTCCGGCCGATATGAGCTGGGAGTTGTTCACTTCCATCGTCGACCAGATTCCGAAACTGCATCGCGCCGTGCTGCACGGCGTCGGCGAGCCGATGCTGGTGAAGCATCTGCCGCGCATGGTGCGCTACCTGAAGGACCGCGGCACCTATGTGCTGTTCAACACCAACGGCACCGTGCTCAACGAGAAGAACGGCCGGGCACTGATCGCAGCAGACCTCGATGAATTGCGGGTCTCGTTCGACGCCGCCAATGCCAAGTCCTATCGCGCCATCCGCGGCAAGAATTATTTCAACCGCATCCTTAAAAACGTGCGCGTCTTCCGCGAGCTGCAGGAGCGCGAGGGTCACCTAAAGCCGCGGGTGTCGGCTTGGCTGACCGGCCTGCGCGAGACCATCGAGGAGCTGGCGGACTTCGTCCGCGTCGCCGCGGAGACCGGAGTCAAGGAGGTGTATCTGCAGCGCCTTGTGTTCTTCAAGGATAATGCCATCGGCATGGCGCGGCCGGATCAGGCACTCTACGAGCAGTTGTCCGGCGAAGAGGCAGTGCACATCGAGCGCGCCACCGCGCTAGCGAACTCGCTCGGCGTCACCTTCAGCGCCTCGGGCGCAGCCGCCGAGCCAGGCATGAGTCTGAAACGCCATGACAACGGCTCGCCGTGGTCGCTGTGCCGCAGGCCCTGGACGGTGATGTACTTCACCGCCAACGGCCGGGCGTTACCGTGCTGCATCGCGCCGTTCTCCCAGCGCGGCTACGAGAACTACACGCTGGGCGACGCCACGCAGCAGACCTTGCGCGAAATCTGGACCGGGCCGGACTACGGCGATTTCCGCAAGGCATTGCTGTCCGACACGCCGCCGGAGGCTTGCGCGAGCTGCGGGTTGCGATGGAGCCTGTAGTCGTCGTCATCCCCACTTTCAACGAGGCGGAATCGATCGCCACCGCGGTCGCGGAACTGCCGCGCGACGTTGTCGATCATGTCATCGTCGTCGACGGCGGCAGCAGGGATGGCACGCCAGAAAAGGCGCGCAACGCCGGCGCCGCAGTGATCGCGGTCGGCCGTGGCTACGGGCTCGCCTGCCTCAAGGGCGCCGAAGCGGCGCCCGCCGGCGCCATCATCGTGTTCATGGACGGCGACGGTGCCGACGATCCGGCGGCGATCGCCGCACTGGTGGCGCCGATTCGCGCCGGCACGGCCGACTTCGTCATTGCCTCGCGTGCCCGCGGCGTGCGCGAGCCTGGCAGCATGGCCTGGCATCAGCTTCTGGCCGGTTATGTCGCCGGCGCGCTGATGCGGCTCCTTTACGGCGTACGCTACACCGACATGTGCGCGTTCCGCGCCATCCGCCGCGACACGTTGCTCAAGCTTTCCATGCGCGAGCTGACCTATGGCTGGAATCTGGAGATGCAGATGCGGGTAGCGCGCGCCGGGCTGCGGGTATCGGAAATCCCGGTCGACTACCGGTCCCGCATCGGTGGAGAGTCCAAGGTGGCGGGTAGCCTGCGTGGCTCAATCGAGGCCGGCGCAAGAATCATCGCGACGTTCGCCCGGGTGGCGATAGAGCCGTCGCGCTAGCGCGCCTCTACACCGCGACCTTGCGTAAGAAGCCGTCGACGCTGTTGCGCAGGCTTTGAGCGGCCTGCTCGACCGACTGTGACGCGGTCAGTACGGTGCCGGCGGCGCTGCGCATGTCGGTGCTGGCGGTGGATACCTCCTGCAGCGCAGCGACCACCGTCTTGGTGCCGGCCGCCGCGGTCGCCACGTTGGACGAGATCTGGCTGGTCGAGGCGTGCTGTTGCTCGACCGCCGATGCGATCGCCGCGGTGAACTGCTGGATGTCCTGCACGCGGCTCGAAATGCTGCCGATGGCGCGCACCGCGCTTTGCGTCGATGATTGCACTTCGGCGATCTGGCTGGCGATCACGTCGGTGGCCTTCGCGGTCTGCACGGCT
>JASHQO010000419.1 GCA_030039105.1 Xanthobacteraceae bacterium | reverse complement strand
TCTCGTTGTGCAGTACGCAGACCGCCCTGATCTCGTGCGCCTTGTCGCTGCGCAAATGCTCTTCGATCTTGGCCGGGTCGGCGCCGGTGCGCCAATCGCCGGGAATGAATTCCGGCTTGAGCCCGAGCTTCCGCGCCATGTCCTTCCACTGCGCGGCGAACTGGCCGGTCTCAACCATGAGCACGCGGTCGCCGGGCGACAGCGTATTGACGAGCGCCGCTTCCCACGCGCCGGTGCCGGTCGCCGTGTAGATGATGACCGGATTGGTGGTCTTGAAAATGGTCTTGACGCCGTCGAGGCAGCGCTTGGCGAGCTTTGAGAATTCCGGACCGCGATGATCGATCAGCGGCGTATCCATCGCCCGCAGCACGCGGTCGGGCAACGGCGTCGGGCCCGGTATCTGGAGGAAATGACGCCCGGCGGCGCGCGAGGCATTCTGCGGCATTATCGGCACTCCTTCGGATAAGCGAATTGGCCCGCGGCGCCGATCCGAGGCGTACGCGGCTTGTCGGGTTGAATAGCGAATGCGACATTCGGGTCAAGCCTAGAATCGTCATGCCGCGCGAAAGCGGGGCATCCAGTACGCGCAAGCTGTAAAATTGAGGCTAAGCGCCTGCGAATACTGGATCATCCGCCGGAGCTCGTCGTCGGGCCGGCGACTCCGGCCGTTGGCGGGATGACCAAAAGTGGGCGCGGAGAATAATTTGCCAACACGGCTGGTGCCCAACCTGGAACGGCGGCTGCGCGCCGAAGCGGTGGGCGACGTGCGTTTCGATTCGTTCACCCGCGGCCGATTTGCCACCGACGCTTCGCATTACCAGATCATGCCGCTCGGCGTGGTGACGCCGCGCACGATCGAGCAGGCTGAACGCGCGATAGCGGTCTGCCGCGCGGAAGGCGCGCCGGTGACGCCGCGCGGCGGCGGGACGTCGCAGGCCGGCCAGACGGTCAACGACGCCCTGATCGTCGATTGCTCGCAGCACCTCAATCGGGTGGTCGCGCTCGACGTCGCCAGCCGGCGCTGCGTGGTCGAGCCGGGCATCGTGCTCGACGATCTCAACCGCAAGCTCAGATCGTCGGGGCTGTGGTTTCCGGTCGATATCTCGACCGCATCGCGCGCCACCATCGGCGGCATGGTGGGCAACAATTCCTGCGGCGCGCGCTCGCTGCGCTACGGCAACACGCGGGAGAACGTCATCTCGATCGATGCCGTGCTGGCGGACGGCGCGCGCGCCCATTTTGGCCGTCTCGGTGACGGCACCGTCAACGTGCCGCCGGATCTGGTGCGCGACCTCCTCGCCATCGCCGCGCGCGAAGCCGGCGAGATCGAGCGGCGCTTTCCGAAAGTGCAGCGCCGGGTCGGCGGCTACAATCTCGATGCGCTGGTGCCGGGCAGGAACGATATCAACCTTGCCCATATCCTGGTCGGCTCCGAAGGCACGCTCGCGTTCTCGACCAAGATCGAGCTGAAGCTGTCGCCGCTTCTCGGCCGGCGCGCCCTCGGCGCCTGCCACTTCGGCAGCTTCCACGAGGCGATGAAGGCGGCCCAGCACATCGTGACGCTCGGCCCGATCGCGGTCGAGCTGATCGACCGCACCATGCTGGGGCTCGCCGCCGAGATCGACATGTTCAAGCCGACGGTCGCGGCGTTCCTGCGCGGCGATCCGGCAGCGATTTTGTTCGTCGAATTTGCCGAAGACGACTGGGACGAAAACCTGCGCCGCCTCAAGCGGCTCGGCGAGCTTTTGGGCGACCTCGGCATCGCCTTCGATCACAGCGGCGCCACGTGGGGCGGCGTAGTCGAGGTGCTCGATCCGAAGCTGCAGGCCGGCATCAGCGAGGTGCGCACCGCCGGCCTCAACATCATGATGTCGATGAAGGAGGCCGGCAAACCGATCTCCTTCGTTGAGGATTGCGCGGTGCCGCTCGAGCATCTCGCCGACTACACGGCGCGGTTGACCGAGGTGTTCGAACGGAATGGTACGCGCGGCACCTGGTATGCCCACGCCGCGGTCGGCTGCCTGCACGTGCGCCCGGTGCTGAATCTGCGTCTCGAGAAAGACGTGCGTGCCATGCGTATCATTGCCGAGGACGCCTTCGCCATGGTGCGCGAATACAAGGGCTCGCATTCGGGCGAGCACGGCGACGGCATCGTGCGCTCGGAGTTCCACGAAAAGATGTTCGGCGGCGAGCTGGTGCACGCCTTCGAAGAGGTGAAGGACCGCTTCGATCCGCGCGGCCTCTACAATCCCGGCAAGATCGTGCGCGCGCCGAAGTTCGACGACCGCGGCAATTTTCGCTACGGCCCGGATTATCGTGCCGCTGCGATGCAGACCGCGCTCGATTGGTCCGCTTATCCGGGCGCGGGCGGTGGGTTCCAGGGCGCGGTCGAAATGTGCAACAACAACGGCGCCTGCCGGGCGCTCGCCGGCGGCGTCATGTGCCCGAGCTATCGGGTGACCCGCGACGAGCGCGACGTCACCCGCGGCCGCGCCAATACGCTGCGGCTTGCCATCACCGGCCAGCTCGGAGCGGATGCTGTCACATCCGATGACATGGCGGAGACGCTGAAGCTCTGCGTCTCCTGCAAGGCCTGCCGCCGCGAATGCCCGACCGGCGTCGACATGGCGCGCATGAAGATCGAAGTTTTACGGGCACGCAGTGCAAAACTCGGATTGTCGCTGCATGACCGCCTGGTTGGCTATCTGCCGCGCTACGCGCCCTATGCGGCAAAGCTGCATTGGCTGCTCAATCTGCGCGACGCCGTGCCGGGTGCCGGCAAGGTGTCCGAAGCGCTGGCCGGCTTCAGTGCACAGCGCAGCCTGCCGCGGTGGCGCGCGGATTGGTTCGACGAATCCAAGCTGTCACGGCCGGGCTTGTCCCGGCCATCCATGTCTTCGGTGCCACCGCAAAATGACGTGGATACCCGGCACGAGGCCGGGCATGACGGCGGAGCAGGTCGCGACGTGGTGCTGTTCGCCGATACCTTCAACCGTTACTTCGAGCGCGAGACTATCGACGCGGCGCTCGCGGTGCTGATCGCCGGCGGCTATCGCGTCCACGTCGCCGCCCCGGCCGACGGCGGACGCCCGCTGTGCTGCGGGCGCACGTTTCTATCCGTCGGCAAGACGGAAGAAGCGCGCCAAGAGGCCGCGCGCACGCTCGCCGCGCTGGCACCGTTCGCCGACATGCCGGTGATAGGCCTCGAGCCGAGTTGCCTGTTCGGTTTCCGCGACGAGATCCCGGCGCTGCTCAAGACCGATGAGGCGCGCCAGCTTGCGTCGCGAGCGCTGCTGTTCGAGGAATTTTTGGCGCACGAGGCAGCGGCCGGCAGACTCAAATTGGCGCTCAAGCCAAGAAGACAGCGCGCCCTGCTGCATGGTCATTGCCACCAAAAGTCCTTCGACACGATGGCGGCGGTCGAAGCGACGCTGAAGCTCATCCCCGATCTCGCGGTCGAGCCGATCGAGTCGAGCTGCTGCGGCATGGCCGGCGCGTTCGGCTACCACGCCGACACCATCGCGGTGTCGCGCGCCATGGGCGAGCTGTCGCTGTTGCCTGCCGTGCGCAAGGCGCCCGACGACGCCATCATCGTCGCCGACGGCACGTCCTGCCGCCATCAAATCCGGGACGAAACGAAGCGCGAGGCGATGCACGTCGCGCGCGTGCTGGCGATGAGCCTTGGATGAGCGCGGCTATGAGGTCGCGACCGGCTGCGCTGCGCGCGCGGGCTTGGCGCAATAGCGATCGAGCACGCGGCTCATTTCCCGCGCGAGCGCTCGATCGTGCGGCGGCTCCCGCATCATGGTGAAGTGATCGCCGGCCATTTGCAGGATATCGAGCCCTTGGCCGAACAGGTCGGACCAGCCGAGGCTCATGTCCTTGGTCGCCGACGGACAATCCTTGGAGCGGTCCGCTCGGAACAGGACGCCGCGGCAGTCGAGGCGGCGCAGCCTGTAGGACCGCAACGAATTGTCGTAGAGCCGCTCGATCAGCGGCCAGCGCATCGGCCGGCCGAGCGTATCGAGCTTGGTTGTCAGCTCGCCAGGATCGTTCAGGGCGGTCTCGGCGAAGCGGCGTTGAGCGAAGCGCTTCACCACGTCCAGTGCCCAGCGCGCGATCGCAAAGGACGTTGCCAGCCGCGACGCGATCGACTGCCGGGGTTCTGTCCAGGCGTCGCGCAAATTGTTCCAGACGACGTTGTGCGGTTTCGGATATTCGGCCGGCGCGTCGAGCAGCATCACCAGCGCTACCCGTCCGCCTTTGGCCAAAAGCTGATGTGCGATCTCGAAGGCCATCGAGCCGTGGAACGAATAGCCGACCAGCACGCAAGGGGTCGAGCCGACATGGGTGCTCAGGGCCGTGACATACGGCCCGACCATGTCCTCCAGGATCGGCGTGGCGTCGGTGTCGTCGTTGGCCGAGGCATCATGCCAAGCCGCCGGCCACGCAATCTCGACCGCGTAGATCGAATGCTCCGACCGCATCAGTTGCGCAACGTGCAATTCGTAGAGTCCGGCGCCGATGAAATAGACCGGCGTCGCGGTGGAGCCGTGCCGAAGCTGCACCACGTCCGGACGGTGTCGCGGCGGCGCCGGCGCGCGATTGCCGATATGCTTGGCGGCGCCGAGGATGCCGGCCCAGACTGCTGCGCGCGCGGCGTCGGCCGAACGCGAGGTTGCGTTCATTGTCGCGTTTTGCGTCCGCTGGTTCGGCTCTGCATGCGGCTCGAGCTCGGACAAGTCGTCCGCCGCGTCGAGAACGAACCCGCGATTGTCGTTGTTATTGCAGGCTTCGAATGTTGCCATTGCGCTTTAACCTTAATGCAAATCAAGCCTGATCTGCGGTCTATTACCGCGTGCGTCCCGATATAGCCGAACGTCACCCGGCACAAGTTGCCGCCGTGTTTATGGTCAATGCGGTCGGTCGATGGTGCAACAGGCGCGGCCCGTAAGGACGGACCTCAGCGCTCGTCGTCCAACGCGCTTTCATGCCAGCGGCGCAGCGCCAGATGGTTGAGCAGGGCGAGCAGATAAAAAATC
>JASHQO010000418.1 GCA_030039105.1 Xanthobacteraceae bacterium | reverse complement strand
GGCCGCGTCGCCATGCGCGGCGCCTGCCAGAAGCGGCGCACCCGGTCGATGTCGTCCGGCTCGGCGAAGCCCATATGGGCGGCGAGCTGGTTGGCGAGGCCGCCGACCTCGCGGCCGCCCATGGCGTTGGGCTGGCCGGTCAACGAGAACGGGCCCATGCCGGGACGGCCGATGCGGCCGGTGGCGAGATGGCAGTTGACGATGGCGTTGACCTTGTCGGTGCCGGCCGACGACTGGTTGGTGCCCTGGGAGTAGAACGTCACGGTGCGTTCCGTGGCGGCGAAGGCGTCGTAGAAGCGCGCAAGCGCCGCGGCCGGCACATCGGCGACGGCGGCGACCGCGGCCAGCGATGGCGCCGTGGTGCGCGCCACTTCGAGCGCGGCGGCGAAGCCGGTGGCGAATTCTTGCGTCCACGCCGGATCGCAGGCGCCGCTCGCTGCAAGGTGCACCAGCAGGCCCGCGAACACCGCGACGTCCGAGCCCGGACGGATGGGCAGATGAAGGTCGGCGATGTCGCAGGTCGGCGTGTGGCGCGGATCGATCACGACGATCCTGGTGCCGCGCTTGTCGCGCGCCGCGGCGAGGCGCTGATACAGCACCGGGTGGCACCATGCCGTGTTGCTGCCGACCAGCACGGCGAGATCGGCCGCCTCGATATCGTCGTAGCAACCGGGCACGACGTCCTCGCCGAAGGCGCGGACGTGGCCGGCAACCGACGACGCCATGCACAGCCGCGAATTGGTGTCGATATTGGCGCTGCCGACAAAACCCTTCATCAGCTTATTGGCGACGTAATAGTCCTCGGTGAGAAATTGCCCGGAGACATAAAGCGCCACCGCGTCGGGCCCATGATCGGCCACGGCCGCGGTGAACCTCGTGGCGACGAGATCGAGCGCTTCGTCCCAGCTCGCATTGCGGCCGCCGATCTGCGGATAGAGCAAGCGGCCGTCGGTGGTGAGCGTGTCGGCGAGCGCCGCGCCTTTCGAGCACAGCCGCCCGGCGTTGGCCGGATGATCGGCATCGCCGGCAAGCGCGCCGTCGGGGCCGACGCGCAGCCCGCAACCGACGCCGCAATAGGGACAGGTGGTGCGGATCACGCCGCCCGGCATTGCAGCCCCGTGGCAGCCGGGTCGGCTTCGACGGCGATCGGCGGTGCAGGCTCCGCCTGCGGCGATGCGATCGCCGCTTCGGCAAAGGCGCGACCGAACGCGATCTGGTCGCGGAACGCCGACACATCGGCCTGCTCGCGCATCAGCTCCACGTACCAGGGGCCGTCGGCGACGTCGCCGTAGAGCACGCTGCCGACGACCTTGCCGTTGCGCAGGATCACCTTCTTGTAGAGGCCGCGCCCGGCGTCATGCAGCGTCAACTCCTCGTCGGCATCGTCCGCGGCAGCAAGCGCGCCGGCCGAGAACACGTCGATGCCGGTGATCTTGAGGCTGGTGAAAACCGGCGGCGGCACGTAGACCACGCCCGCGTCGCCGGCGAGGCGGGCGCCGCAGACCTTGGCCTGATCCCAGATCGGCGCCAAGAGGCCGAATGTCTGGCCGTTATGCTCGATGCATTCGCCGACCGCATAAATGTCCGGATCGCTGGTCGCCATGTCGTCGCCGACCAGGATGCCGCGATTGACGTCGAGACTGGCGTCGCGCGCGAGATCGATATTGGGCCGGATGCCGACCGCGAGCACGACGAGATCGGCAGGAATACGGCGACCGTCGGCGAGCACCACGGCCTCGGCGCGCCCGGCGCCGGCGATTTCCTCGGTCTGGCTGTTGGTGTAGAAGGCGATGCCGCGGGCATCGAGGTCGCGATGCAGCAGCGCCGCGGCGGCGCCGTCGAGCTGCCGCTCCATCAGGGTCGGCATCAGATGAATAAGCGAAACCACCATGCCGCGGCGCTTGAGCCCCCACGCGGCTTCGAGGCCCAAAAGCCCGCCGCCGATCACCACCGCGCGCCGCGTATTTTGCGACGCCGCAATCATGGCTTCGACGTCGGCAATATCGCGGAACGCGCGCACGTTGGGCAGGCCGAGGCCGGCAATCGGCGGCGCCACCGGCTTTGAGCCGGTGGCGAGCAGCAATTTGTCGTAAGCCACCCGCGTGCCGTCGCCGAGCGCGACCTGTCGCGCCTCGCGGTCGATCGCCACCGCGCGGTTGCCGGCGATCAGGCGAACGCCGTGGGCGTCGTACCAGTCCCAGCCGTTGATGACGATGTCGTCGAGCGCCTTGTCGCCGGCCAGCACCGCCGACAGTTGGATGCGATTGTAATTCGGCTGCGGCTCGGCGCCGATCACGGTGATGGCGTAGCGGTCGGGATCGCGCGCCATCAGCTCCTCGACCGCCCGCATCCCCGCCATGCCGTTGCCGACGACGACAAGCCGCGGTCGACCCATGCTCATGACGCGATCAGACGCGGGCCTGGGCGAGGCTCGACGTAGAGGTCGCGACCGAGCCCTTGCGCAGGTAGTACCACCAGGTCAGCGCCAGGCAGGTGGCGTAGAAGGCGAGATAGATTTCGAGCGCCAAATGCGGACTGCCGGTGGCGGCAATCGAGGCGCCGAAACCGCGCGGAATGAAGTAGCCGCCGCAGGCGCCGATGGCGCCGATGAAGCCGAGCGCGGCGGCGCTCTCGACGCTAGCCGACTTCAAGGCTGCCGCCCTGCCCGCTTCGCCGGTGCCTTTGGCTTCGCGCAACTTCTCCTCGCGGAAGATCGACGGAATCATGCGGTAGGTCGAGCCGTTGCCGATCCCGGTGGCGACGAACAGCACGAGGAACATCGCCAGAAAGCCGGAGAAGTCCTTGACGTTGATGAAATACATCACGCCGATGGTGGCGGCGCCCATGACGATGAAATTCCAGAACGTCATGATGGCGCCGCCGATTTTATCGGCGAGCAGACCGCCGAGCGGCCGCGACAGCGAGCCGACCATCGGCCCGAGGAAGGCGATGGCGACGGTGACCGACGGGAACTGGGTCTTGATCAAGAGCGGGAACGCCGCCGAATAGCCGATGAACGACCCGAATGTTCCGATATAGATGTAGGACATGATCCAGGTATGCTTGCGACCGACGGTCGCCAGTTGCGCCTTGAAGTTCGAGCGCGCCGACGCGAGATTGTTCATGAAGACGATGGCGCCGAACACCGCGACAGCGAGCGGCACGAGCCACATCAGGCCGGCGTTCTGCAGATAAATGCCGCCCGGCCCCGGCGTGCCCCGATACAGATTGATGATGCCAAGCCCCATCAACAGCGGCACCAGCAATTGCACGGTGCTGACGCCGATATTGCCGCCCGCCGCATTCAGGCCGAGCGCCCAGCCTTTCATGCGGTCCGGATAGAAGAAGGAGATATTGGCCATGCTGGATGCAAAGTTGCCGCCGCCAAGTCCGGCGAGCGCCGCCACCAGCGCCATCGTCGCGAACGGCGTGTCGGGCTTGGTCACGAAATAGGCGAGCGCCAAGGTCGGGATGAACAACACCGAAGCGCTGATGATGGTCCAGTTGCGGCCGCCGAACGTCGTCACCGCAAACGTGTAGGGAAAGCGCATCAGCGCGCCGATCAGGCCGGGCAACGCGACGAGCTGAAACAACTGGTCGGTCGAGTAGTGGAAGCCGGCCTGCGGCAGCTTGGTGGCGACGATCGACCAGATCAGCCAGATCGAAAAGCCAAGATGCTCGGCGACGATCGACCAGATCAGATTGCGCAGCGCGATGGCCTTGCCGGTCGCGTTCCAGAATTTTTCGTCTTCCGGATTCCAATCGGCAATCCAAGTCGAATTCGTCGTCGTCATCGGCATGGTCCTTTCCGGGCGCGGCCAAGGCCCCACGAACGGGGCCGATACGCAATGCGCCTCGCAAGCCCCGTGCCATGCTTATCTTGCTGAAGAATCAGATGTTTTCCCGACGTCAGCGACCACAAATGCGCACTTACTGGGCGTCTGGAAGATAAAATTTGTGCAGCGCAAACATAACAATTCTGCGCTGCACAATATTGATGCAGCCTGCGTTACCGATGCGCAGCGCGTGCACACGATCGAATACGCGACGCCGCGACGCTTCTCTTTCCGCGCCTGGAGCGAAATCGCTTCAAGTTGCAGCGATTTTCGCTCCAGCATTTTGGCGGAGCATGATCTTTTCGGAAAACCGGCTTCCATCCTCGGATCAAAGTCCGAGGACAGGCTTTTTCCGGATCATGCTCCAGCGCTGTTTATTTTTGCTCCGTCACGCGGCTTGGCAGGCGGCTTGGCACACGGCTTGAATGCAACATTGCGCTGGGGAAGGCCGCATCGGCCTCGAGGTTACGACGCTGTTCGCCGGGTTGACGGAGGACGACAATGACCCCAGAGCAAGTTGCACTCGTTCAGCAAAGTTTTGGCAAAGTCGCGCCAATATCGGATCAGGCGGCGAAACTGTTTTACGGCCGGCTGTTCGTCATCGCGCCCGAGGTCAAGGCAATGTTTCACGGCGACATGGACGAGCAGGGCCGCAAGCTGATGGCGACGCTCGCCGTCGTCGTCAACGGCTTGGCGCATCTCGATACCATCCTTCCCGCCGCGAGCGCGCTCGCCAAACGCCACGTCGGCTACGGCGTGCGGCCGTCGCACTACGCGCCGGTCGGTGAAGCTTTGCTGTGGACGTTGCAGCAGGGACTCGGCACGGACTGGACGCCCGCGCTCGCCGAAGCGTGGACCGCGGCTTACGTGACGCTGTCGCAATTCATGATCGGCGAAGCGTACGGGCGTGAGGCTGTGGCATAGAGCGACCCGGTCGCGGCTTTATTGCCTGCGGCGCAATTGTTTAGTTGCCTGCGGCGCAATTGCATGACGTGGGCCGTTGTGATTCAATCTGCCAAAATCGTCTTTTTGGGAAGGCAACGACCATGGCCATCACCGTCTGTCCGGTCACGCCGGGCTTTGCCGCCGAGATCGGCGACGTCGACCTGTCGCAGCCGATCGCACCGTCCGACTTCCAGGCCATCCGAGACGCATTCGCCAGCTATGCGGTGCTGATCTTCCCCGATCAGCATCTGTCGCAGGATCGGCATCTCGACTTCGCGCGGCTGTTCGGCCCGCTCGAGACGACGATCGCGCTGCATCGCAAGGACGCCAAGCTGCGCGTGCGCAAGGAATTTGCCGACGTCTCCAACCTCGATCCCGACAACGAGGTGTGGGGCAAGGATTCGCGGCAGCGGCTGTTCCAGCTCGGCAACCGGCTGTGGCACACCGACTCGTCGTTCAAGCGGCTGCCGGCGCTGGCGTCCCTGCTCTACGCGCGCGCGATCCCGCCGCTCGGCGGCCACACCGAGTTCGCCGACGAGCGCGCCGCCTATGACGCGCTGCCCGAGGACACGAAGCGCCGCCTCGACACGCTGGTCGCCGAGCATTCGATCTTCAACTCGCGCGCCCGGCTCGGCTTCAGCAATTTCAGCGACGAGGAGCGCCAAGGCTTGCCGCCGGTGCCGCAGGTGCTGGTGCGCACGCTGCCGGACTCCGGCCGCAAATCGCTCTACCTCGCCTCCCACGCCGGCCGCATCATCGGCCTGCCGGAGCAGGACGGCCGCGCGCTGATCGACCAGCTCGTCGCGCACGCCACGCAGCGGCAATTCGTCTACACCCACCGCTGGCGGCTGCACGACCTCGTCATCTGGGACAACCGCTGCACCGTGCACCGCGGCACCGAGTTCGACGATTTGCGGTGGAAGCGCGACATGCAACGTGCCACGGTGTCCGACATCGCCAACACCTGCGAGCAGGCGGGCATCAAGGTCGCGGCAGCGTAAGCCTCAACGCTTCGCCGACCCGCGCAACGACGCCATCCCAATCGCCGAGCGTGCTTTGCCGGAACAGGCGCGCGCTCGGATACCAGGGGGTGCGCTCGCCTAGCGTCCACCGCCAGTCGGGGGCAAACGTGAGCATCACCCAGAGCGGTCGCCCCAAGGCCCCGGCAAGGTGCGCGACCGATGTGTCGACCGTGATCACCAGGTCGCAGAGCGCGACCACAGCGGCGGTGTCGGCAAAATCGTCGAGCTCGGCGCCGACATGGGTCACGCGTTTCTCGGCGGCGAGCGCCTCTGCGTCGGCGCTGCGCACCTCGCGCTGGATACTGATGAAACTTGGGCCGCCGCTGACCCCTCCTGCATCCAGCGACAACAACGGCGCCAGCCGCGCAAAGGTGGTCGAACGGTTGCGATCGTTCATTTGGTTGGGATTGCCCGACCAGGCGAGCGCGATCCGCGGCCGGCTGAGAGCGGCGAGCCGTGCCGACCACTTTTGCAGATGCGCGGCATCGGCGGCCAGATAGGGAATCTCCGCCGGCACGGTGCCAAGCTCGGTCTTGAACGCCAGTGGCAGGCTGCCGAGCGGACAGTGCACGTCAAATCGTTGCGGCGGCGCCGCGCCGCGCGGGATGACGCCGGCGGCGCCTTTAAGCTGCGTCAACAGGGTCGCCAGTTCGGGCTGCACTTCGAGCACGATATTGGCGCCGCCGGCAGCCAGCATGGGTACGTATCGCACGAACTGGATGGTGTCGCCCAAACCTTGCTCGGCATGCAGCAGAACCGACTTGTGCGCCAGCGGATATTCGCCGAGCCATAGCGGCCGGCCGCGGCTTTGCTGCGCCGGCATGCCGGTGCGGCGCCAGCGCCATTCGTATTTCTCGAAGCCTTTGGCGTAGTCGCCACGCGTCAGCAGCGCCATCGACGCCATGAAGTGCGCGTCGGGATCGTCCTGGCGCAGGGTCAGCGTCTTGTCGTAGCTCGCGATCGCCTCGTCATGGCGATTGAGCGCGGCGAGCGCGCGGCCGCGATTGAGCCAGGCGCTGGCGTGATCCGGCGTCAGCGCGAGCGCAGCGTCGTGCGCGGCGGCCGCCTCGGCGTAGCGGCCGGCATCGTATAGCGCGAGGCCGCGGTTGAAATGAACGCCGGGATGGCCCGGCATCAGCGTCGCGGCGCGATCGAGCCCCGCCAATGCTTCCGCCGGGCGGCCGAGCGCCGCCAGCGCGATGCCGCTGTTGAGATGCGCCTCGCCGAACTGCGGCGCGCGTGCCAGCACGTCACGGAAGCCGGCGAGCGCTTCCTCGGCGCGGTCGAGACCGAGCAGCGCGTTGGCGCGATTGTTGAGCATGGCGACGTCGCCGGGCGCGAGCTTAAGCGCTTTGTCGAAGCAGTCGAGCGCTTCCTGGTTGCGCTTGAGCCTGTGCAAAGCCAGGCCCAGATTGGCCCAGGCCTGCGGCACCTGCGGATTGATCTTGATCGCGGCGCTGAACAGGCGGTGCGCCTCGCCGGCGCGGCCGAGCTGCGCCTTGACGGTGCCGAGCAGATTGAGCGCGTCGAAGTGATCCGGCGCCGCTTTCAGCACGCGCGCATAAAGCTTTTCGGCGTCGCGTAGCCGGCCCTGGCGATGCAGCGTCACCGCATCGTTCAGCGCCTGGCCGATATTGAACGGGCCGGGGTGCCGGCTCACAGCCGATTGATCCGGGCGATGCGGCGGGTCACCTCCGCCGGAGTTTCGTTGTCGGCCTTGGTTTTCAGCTCAAGCGCCTGGCGCGCCGCCGGCCGGTCGAGGCAGCGCGTCAGCCAGGCGTGCAGATGCGGCACCGCCGACAGATCCATGTCGACGGCGCGGCTGATGACGGCGGCGACGTTGAGATCGGCGACGGTGAAGTCGTTGCCGAGCAGGTAAGGCCATCTCGCCACCGCCGCGTCGAGCACTTTGAACGGCGCCGCGATCGCGCTGAGCGCCTCCGCGCGCAAGGCGGCGTTGCGCTCCTGCGGCGGCAGGCGCACCGCATGCAGCGACCAGATATTGACGCCGCGATCGACCTCGGCGATGGCCCAGAAGCTCCACTGCCAGGCCTTGGCCTCGCTTTCGAGGGCGGCGGGATAGAGCGTGCCAAAACCGTGCTTCTTGGCGAGGTACAGCGTGATGGCGAGCGATTCGAACAGCACGAAGCCATGGTCGACGATGACCGGCAGCCGGCCGTTCGGATTGATCGCCAAAAATTCCGGCGACCGCGCGCCGGCGTCGCCGATCTCGATCGGCAGGTGCTCGAAATCGAGCCCCAACTCCATCGCCGCCCACAACGCACGAAACGCGCGGGTGCGGGCGATACCGTAGATACGCAGATCGGACATCGTGATTCCTAAGCGGCGGATCGGACGACTTCGACTCGGATCGAGAGTCCGGCGCGTGCCGCCAAGTTGATCAGGGCATCGAGGCTGAATTTGTTGATGCGGCCACGCACAAGATCGTTCATTCGCGGCTGCGTCAAGCCGAGGCGCTTGGCGGCAGCGGCCTGGGTCACCCGCCACGAAGCGACTGTATCGCGGATCGCCAGCATCATCTCGCTGCGCGCCTTCATGTTGGCAGCCTGGGCGGGCGGCGTCTCGGCGGCGTCCCACACGCTGCGAAAGCGCTGCCGTTTCATGATCGCATACTCCGCTTCAGCTCCCGATATCGCATTCGTGCGAGAGCTCCGTCATGTGCTGCCGTCCGTGGCGTTTGCCTAGGAGTTATATCAATACTGATATTAAATGCTACTACATTATGCGCATGGCTGCGGGACCCCCTCGCGCTAAGCGTTGTCAAGTCGCGGCCGGGATCGTAAAAGGTCCGTCATTGCGAGGAGCCAACGGGCCCGCGCAAGGTCGCGCGGCCCGATGAAGGCTCCGCGACGAAGCAATCCAGTCCCGCCCTGCCCGCTGGATTGCTTCGCTTCGCTGGCAATGACGGGAAAGAGAAATGGAATTCGGAATTTTCTCCAACGGCTTTCGTCCCCACACCACCGCCGCGCAGACCTATCAGGAAGATCTTGCCGAGATCGTGCTGGCCGACCAACTCGGCTTTCGCGACGCCTATATCAGCGAGCACCACGGCGAGCCGGTCTATATCGGCAAGGTCGACACGCTGCCGGTGCCGGAGCTGTTGATGTGCAAGGCGGCGGCGCTGACCAAGCGCATCCGCATGGGCGCGGCGGTGAAGCTGATCCATCTCGCCCATCCGGTCGACACCGCGATCCAGGCCGCGGTGACCGATCACGTGGTCGGCGGCGGCCGCTTCATCTTCGGCTTCGGTTCGGGCTTTCCCAATCCGCTGTTCGCCGGCGAGCGCGGCCTGAGCCACGACGATCGCCATGGCCGCTTGCGCGAATCCCTCGGCCTGATCCTCAAATGCTGGACCGCGCCGGAACCGTTCGACTGGGACGGCCGGTACTGGAAGGGCAAGACCATCGTCGCCACGCCGCAGCCGCTCCATGCGCCGCACATGCCGATGGCGACCGCAACCGACACCGAAGCGATGATCGACATCGCCGGCGCCCGCGGCTACGCGCTGCTGCGCGCCCAGCTCGAGCCGGCCGGCTCGATCCGCGACAGGGCCGATCGCTACGCGCGCGCCGCCAAGGCCGCGGGCCGCAAGGGTCCGCTCAACGACGTCACGGTGGCGCGCTACGTCTACCTCGCCGACTCGCGCCGCGAAGCGATGGACGACTTGCGGGCGGACATCAATTACGAGCTCGGCTATCAAATGAAGCGCGGGCTGATCCGCCTGATCAAATCGAACTATGACATCGGGCTCAAGGGCGACGAGGTCACCTTCGACCAGCTCGCCGAAGCCGGCGTCTATTTCCTCGGGGATCCGGATACGGTGGCGAAGGAGCTGCGCGCATTCTACGAGGCCGCCGGCGGCTTCGGCACGCTGTTGATCGTGTGCGGCAAGAAATGGGCGACCCGCGACAAGGTTTTTCGCTCGATGCGCCTGTTCATGGAGCACGTGGCGCCGAAGCTGCGCGATCTGGTGCCGGCAGACCGGGTATCGGACGTCAGGAATCAGGAATCGGCCCTGACCTGATCGGGCGGCAGAAAATCAATAATCAGCCTTCTGACTACTGACTCTCCGATTCCTGACTCCCGACCCCTGATTACTGATACCCGATTACGCCAATGCCTCGGCCACCGCCTTGCCGCAGGCCGCGGTGTTGGCCGGGCCGCCGAGATCGCGGGTGCGCAGCTTCGGCTCCGCGAGCACGCGCTCGATCGCCTTGACGATGGCGCCGGCCGCTTCGGCCTCACCGAGATGTTCCAGCATCATGGCGCCGGACCAGATCTGGCCGATCGGATTGGCGATGCCCTGCCCGGCGATATCCGGCGCCGAGCCGTGCACCGGCTCGAACAGCGACGGGAAACGCCGCTCCGGATCGATATTGCCCGACGGCGCGATGCCGATGGTGCCGGTGCAGGCCGGGCCGAGGTCGGAGAGAATGTCGCCAAACAGGTTCGAGCCGACCACGACGTTGAACTTGTCGGGCTTGAGCACGAACAGCGCGGTGAGAATGTCGATGTGATACTTGTCCCACTTCACGTCGGGAAAGCTCTTCGCCATGGCTTCGACACGCTCGTCCCAGTACGGCATGGTGATGGCGATGCCGTTCGACTTGGTCGCCGAGGTGAGATGCTTCTTCGGCGTCTTGCGCGCCAGATCGAAGGCGAATTTGAGCACGCGGTCGACGCCGATGCGCGACAGCACCGTCTCCTGCACCACCACCTCGCGCGCGGTGCCGGCAAAGATGCGGCCGCCGATCGCCGAATATTCGCCCTCGGTGTTCTCGCGCACCACCCAGAAATCGATGTCGCCGGGCTTTCGGCCCGCGAGCGGGCACGGCACGCCCGGCATCAGCCGCACCGGACGCAGATTGACGTATTGATCGAACTCGCGGCGGAACTGGATCAGCGAGCCCCACAGCGAGATATGGTCGGGGATTTTTGCCGGCCAACCGACGGCGCCGAACAAGATCGCATCGTGGTGGCCGATCTTGTCCTTCCAGTCCTCCGGCATCATGCGGTCGTGCTTGGCGTAATAGTCGTAGGAGGCGAAGTCGAAATGATCCTGGCGCAGCGCGAAGCCGAATTTCTTCGCTGCCGCTTCGAGCACGCGCACGCCCTCCGGCACCGTCTCCTTGCCGATGCCGTCGCCGGGAATGACGGCAATGTTGTAGACACGATTGGTCGGCATGAGGGGCTTCCTCCGGAGTTGTCGGGGGATGGGTTGAACGAAGTGAAACCCATCGTTTCAATGAGTTTATAGCAGAAAGCAGATGGGTTTCGCTGCGCTCAATCCATCCTACATCAGGCGGCCCGCTCCGCAGCGATCGAGCTTCCGAACGCATCGAACGCCTCGGCCAGCAAACGCAACACGACGGCTGGGTCGGTCGCGGTCAGCACGCGGCTGCGCTGCAGCTTGAGCACCTCCGCCGGCACGCCCGCGGTTGCCGCCGCGGCATCGAGCGCCCAGCCGAGATGCTTTTGCGCATGGCGGAGCCCGATGTCGCGGCCGTAATGCGCGAGCATTTCGCCGTGGAGCGCGCCGACCAGCGCATGCTGCGCGCGCAAATCCGGCGGCGGGCGGCACTGGCCGGTGGCGAGATAATGCGCGAGCTGGCCGGGAAACCAGGGCCGCCCTTGGGCGCCGCGGCCGACCATCACCGCGTCGGCGCCCGACGCGGCAAGCGCGGCGTCGGCATCGCCAAAGCTTTCGACGTCGCCGTTGACCACGACCGGGATCGAGACGGCGTCCTTCGCTGCGCGTACCGCCGTCCAATCGGCGCGGCCTTTGTAGAACTGGCAGCGGGTGCGGCCGTGCACGGTGACCATTTGCACGCCGGCAGCTTCCGCCCGCCGCGCCAGCTCCGGCGCATTGCGCGACGCGTCATCCCAGCCGAGCCGCATCTTCAGCGTCACCGGCACGCGCACCGCCTGCACCACCGCCTCGATCAAGGTGAGCGCATGGTCGAGGTCGCGCATCAGCGCCGAGCCGGACTGGCCGCCGGTGACGTGCTTGGCCGGACAGCCCATGTTGATGTCGACGACGGCGGCGCCGGCGTCGGCGGCGATGCGGGCGCCTTCCGCCATCCAGCGCGCCTCGCAGCCGGCGATTTGCACGACGTGCGGCCCGGCGCCGTGATCTTCGATGCGCCGGCGCGCCATGCGCGCTTGCGCGGCGCGGCCGGCGCCGGCGAGCGCCGCGCACGCGGTCATCTCCGAGACCACGAGGCCGGCGCCGAGCCGCGTCACAAGCCGCCGGAACGGCGCGTCGGTGACGCCGGACATCGGCGCCAGCAGCACCGGATTGGGCGGTTGAATCGGGCCGATAGCGAAGGGTGGAACGGACATGCCGCAGGCGGGTTAGCCGAAGCCGAAACCCGCCGCAAGCACCTCGACGACCGGCGCTTTTATGCCTCGTTCGCCGGCGTTGCGTCGCGCCGCGGCGGCACGCCGCAAACCTCTTTCAAGACCTCGTCGGCCTCATAGGTACCGGTGACGATCTGCGGGCAGCGCAGGCAGGCGGCGCGGCCTTCCTGGCGGAACCAGCGGCATTGCGGACGGATAGTGCAGGCCGGCAGCTTGTCGACCGCCTCGGGCAGCATCTTGGCGATGCGCACCGCGAGCTGGCAGCGCGCCCCGTCGAAGTGGTGGCACTTCTTCTCCTCGCAGTTCGCCGCGAGGCGGAACACGTGCGACACCGGCAGCGGCTCGGCGAGCGCCAGCATGTCCGGCGTCGGCGCCACCGGCTCGTCGAGATAGGCCAGCGTCGGCGTCTCGCCGTCACGCGAGATGACGCCGAGCAGGCGCACGTCGGCCATGCCGGGTTGCGCGCTTGGACACTTCAAAGGCTGATCGGCGCGGCGCGCCATCGGCCTTACTCTTGCATCATCGGTCCGCCCGCTCTCAAGTCGGGCGGCAGGATGAAGCCGCAGATGATGTGTCCGGGCCAGCAGACCACGCCGGGTTCGCCGGTGGGGGTAGTCAGCGTCGGCGCGGCGTCACCGAGGCCGCCGTGGATGTCGGTCGCAAGCTTTTGCGCGTCCGCCAGCGTCGCCTTCGGCCCCGGGTTGTCGAGGATGATTCCCAACCACCACGGCGGGATGAAGCCGATGCGGTAATTCGGCTGCGGAAATACCGCCTCGTGCGCCTTGAGCGCCTTGGCGACACTCGTCTTCGCCGTTGCCGAGAAATTTTTCAGCGAGATCGACACTGGGTTGGCCATGACATTTCTCCCTTTTGGGTCGGAAGAACCGATTACCACCTCAGGTACTGTTCAATCATCCCACAACCTTAAACCTATGTCCAGTCAAAATCGCCGGCGCCGCGCGTTTGGCGCAGCCGCAACCCATCGCAATACCGCCGCAGCGCGCGCTCCGCGTCTCTAAATCTCGACGCAAACCGCAAGGTCGATCGGACGCGCGCAAGAGCGCTGGGGCCCTGCTGCGCCCCACGCCGGAAAATGACGCTGAAATTGTTTGCCGGCATCGGCACGGTTTCCGCAAGCGCGAAATGGTGCCGCTTGGCGAGCGCCGTGACCTCGGCGAGGTCGCGGATGCCCCACGCGGCGTTCTGCGACTTGAGCTGCCGATCGAACGCCTCGTTGCTCGGCGCGGTATGCCGGCCGTCGATCGTGTACGGACCGTAGAGATAAAGCAGGCCGCCCGCCGGCAAGGTGCGTTCGGCGCCGGCGATCAGGCCCTCGCACGCCGTCCACGGCGCGATGTGGATCATGTTGCAGCACATCACCACGTCAGCGCGCTCGACCGGCCAAGCGGACGCGGTAACGTCGAGATGCAGTGGCACCAGCAGGTTCGGCGCGCCGCTCGCCGCACGATGCGCCGCGATGCTGGCGAGCGCCTGCGGATCGGGATCGCTCGGCTGCCACGACAGCGCCGGCAGCCGCGCCGCAAAATAGGCGACATGCTCGCCGCTGCCGCTCGCGATCTCGAGCACCAGCCCGCGCGGCGGCAGCACGCGCGCGAGCACCGCGAGGATCGGCTCGCGGTTACGGGCGACATGTGGGCGGTATTGCCGCGGATCGGACGGTTCGGGCGACGGTTCTGGCATGGCCCAGCCTTAGCGCCGGCGGCGCGCGCAGACAAACTTGGCCAAGGTTGAGCGCAGCGAAACCCGGGAGCGGCATCCAAACCTGCTCGCTGTCCCGGATTTCGCTCCGCTCAATCCGGGCTACTGGCCGGGCTACTGGCTAGCTTGAAGAGTTGGATATCGATTCCCGCGGAGCTTTTGCGGCCCAATATCGTGATGAGGATGTTTCCGTTCTTGGCAGACCTGGCAGCGACCTACTCTTCCAAGCCTTAAGACTTAGTACCATCGGCGCAGAGGACTTTGACGGCCGAGTTCGGGATGGGATCGGGTATAGGCTCCTCGCTATGACCACCAGGTCGGCGAAGGACGGAAAACGGAGGACGGACGACGGAGGACAGATGACGGATCAAGGATTCCTCGATCCGTCGTCTGTCGTCCGTCATCTGCCATCCGACTGAAGCAAGCTGACTTTCTTCGTCCGTCATCTGTCGTCCGTCATCTATCGTCCGACTTCCGTCGTCCGACGATGGACATCGACTAATGAGAGCGTTCAAGCCGATCGAGCTATTAGTACCGGTAAGCTGAACGCGTTACCGCGCTTACACACCCGGCCTATCAACGTGGTGGTCTACCACGGCTCTCAAGGGAGAACTCGTTTCGAGGTGGGTTTCCCGCTTAGATGCCTTCAGCGGTTATCCCGTCCGTACATAGCTACGCTGCACTGCGGCTGGCGCCACAACAGCTCCACCAGAGGTACGTCCATCCCGGTCCTCTCGTACTAGGGACAGAT